>JBGSKE010000464.1:0-4360 GCA_041741355.1 Negativicutes bacterium
GCATAACCAAGCGGGGTAGCGCCTTTGCGGATCTGGGCGTCAATCAGCTCGTCGCGCAAACGCACAATAGACTCGGTGACGCAACCGGTGCCGATCGCCACAGAGCCTTGGCTGCCCAGAAGAAATTCCGACGGCGTTGTCACGATATTGGTTCGTTGTCGGGAATAACCATCGGTATTGATATTGGTAATATTGTTCCCGACTGTGTCCAGCGCGATTTGGTGGGTATAAATCCCCCGCACCATCGTATTCAGTCCGGCAAATGTTGAACGCATGGTTCAAACCTCCGCTATTCAATAGTTTGCCGCCATCCATGGCTATTGTGTTTTCACGCCGCTGTCAGACCTTGCGGTCAAGAATCATCGCCGCCGCACTGCCGGCGCTCTTGCGATTACCGCTTGGCACATAGGTCGTCTCGGCCTGGCTGCGAGTCAGCAAGTTCAGATTGTACTGGACAAAATGCAACGCCTGATGAATCAGCGCCGCGTTGGTATCATTGAGCCGCACCAATCGCTTCACCGCCACGTCCAGCTCAGCGCCCAGCGTGCGCAGCTGTTCCGCCGTATCGGGGTCGGCAACATCAGCCAACATCAGTAGCGTTGGCTTTTTATCAGACATATTGCAACAGGTAACAATCGCGGCGGTCGCTTTCGCCCGCCGCTCTTCCAATCTCGTTCCTTCGAGAATCCTCAATTCTTCCCGCCGGGTAATCGCATCCAGTTCGGCGGTATCCGCTCCCACCAAAGCCTGGCGTTTTTCGTCGCCAAGCAAGAGGAGGTCATTGTATAGCGTCACAGACTCTGCGAGTACTGTGAGCAACTCTCCCCAATGCCTATTCATCTACTTGCCTCCTATTTCAGCCGGTCAGCCAATATTCTGCCGATCATCTGCTCGGCGATTTTAGCGGCATCGACCTTGTACTGGCCGGATTCGACCAACGGGGTCAATTCCTGCACGCGGTCCTCGCGAACCCCCGGCATCGCTTTAATCGCACTGACAGCCTGCTGCAGTTCCTGCGCTTCAGAGGAAAGCGTTACGGCATCGCTGCGACTCGAGCCACTCTTGCCTGCTTCGCGCGGGCCTTTGCCGGTGCGGACCTGATCCACGCCGTACACTTTATTGGCTTTGTTGATCCCGTTGTTGCCTGAAATAATCATTCTTCACACCTCATTGTGATGTCACGACCCATTCCTCGATCTGTGACACTCCGTTCATAGTATATATCGCAAAAAAGGAGCCGGACATTAACCGACTCCACCGCTTTTTGAAAAATATTTTTTTAGCGCTTGGTGAACGTCGTATGCAAACCTTCGCCTGTTTTGCGGGGAGCAGCCGGTTCCGGCGGCTTGGCAGCCGATCGGGGATCTGCTTTGATCTGATTGAGGACCCGGCGACCGCATTCGGCACAGACCCGACCTTCGGTAATCGGTTTGCCGCAGCTTTCACAGGGATATTCCATCGAAACAGCCCCGACGATACGCCCCTTTTTAATCATCTTTAATATGACTTTTTCCGCCACGCCGGTCGCCTCATGCACCTCAGTGATGGAAGCGCGCTGATTGTCCCGCAGATAAGCAGCCACTATTCCTTCCTGTTCTTCGATCAGTCGATAACAATCCGGGCAAACGCCTGCCGGGTTTTGCATGAACAGTTTACCGCATTCCTTACAATTTGCCAGTCCCATGCCGCCTCATCCTTCCTGTTTGCATAATAACCAATCTTATTATAATATATATCGGCGAGGTCGATTCTGGCAACAGGTAAAAAAAAATTGTCAGAATGTTACGCGCCAGGTTTTTTTTTGCTTTGAATTTGATATACTTACTATACGATTATTCCTCATTCTACGAACAGGAAAGGTGTTCCGCCGCATATGAGCAAATCGACATCCTCTGCCAGCGCCACCAAAGTTGCCATTCCGCAGATCGACAACGAAATCGTCGGCACGCTGATTCAGATGCTGAAATTGAAAAACCACCGGATTTGCCTGCACAGTTTTCAGGTGGCTAACTATGCCGTCAGCATTGCGGCCCAAATGCGGCTGCCGAAAGAAGAGATCGAACGTATTCGCATGGCAGCTGTGTTGCATGATGTGGGGCAGCTTTCGGTGCCCAATTCGATTATCGCTAAGCACCCGTATCTGTCGGCGCGGGAAATGAGCCTGTATCGCGGGCATTGCAACGCCGGCGCGGCGATGCTGGAAAATATGGAAGCCTTCCATGAATTTATTCCTTACATCCGGTTCCATCACGAGCAATGGGATGGCAAAGGCTATCCAAAAAGGCTCAAGGGTGTAAATATTCCTCTCGGGGCCCGTATCATTGCGGTTGCCAATCACTATGATCGATTCATCAATCCCTGCGAACAAAACTGGGTCAAAACGAAAAAAGAAGCAGTCCGCGAACTGAACAACATCTCCGGCACGGTTCTGGATGCGGAAGTCGTCAAAGCCTTTATTAACGCCCTGGGCTAATCGTGAGCCAGGCAAAGGGCCTGGACCGATACGGCGCCGGCCTGGTACAGCACGCAGGCGCATTGCTCCAACGTCGACCCGGTTGTGACAATATCATCGACAAGCAGAATATGGCGATGGCGAATTTTTTCCGGCGCGTTGCAAATAAACGCGCCGTTTATATTTTGCTGCCGCCGGCTGCGGTCCAGTTCCCATTGCGGCGCTGTATGGCGATGGCGAGTCAGTGCATTGTCCATCCACACCATCCCCTGCTGCCTGGCCCACTTAGCAAAGATCAGTTCGACTTGATTAAACCCGCGCTGCTCCAGACGCAGCGCCGATAAAGGAACGGGAACTGCGATGCCGTCCGTTAGCGGTAAGCCGGCCAGTTCCGCCGCATCCGCCATCGACACCAACCAAGCCAAAGGCGCCGCGTCACCGCGGCGCCTTTGGAATTTCAGTCCATGTAACAGCGTCCGCACCGCCCCGCCATAACCGGTCAGCACCCGGCAGTCAGTGACGTGCCGCATTCCCCCTGCCGCCAGATCGAGCTGCCTCGGTTGCCATAGCTCATGCAGGCAGCGGCTGCACCAGGAATTCCGCCGGCCAACTTCGTTGCCGCAGCCAGGACACTGCGACGGAAACAGCAGTTGCAGCGCCGCCTCCAGCCACGCCGCAACAGCTGGTCGCCAACTCACGGAAATTCCTCGCGCCGTAGCCGCTCGGCCAGCAGCGAGTGACGCCACCGGGTCCGGTCATTGGCAACGGCGGTGCTGAGCGCAGCGCTCGACCCCACCAGGATCACTCGCTGTTTGGCCCGGGTAATCGCCGTATACAGCAGATTTCGTTGCAACATTACATAGTGGCCGCTGACCAAAGTCAGGATCACGATCGGATACTCGCTGCCCTGGCTCTTGTGCACGCTCATTGCGTAGGCAGGCGCCAAAGAATCCAGTTCGCTGCGATCATAGGGCACATCCCCCTCCGGATAACGGATCAGCACCATCTCGTCGTCCATATCCGCCACCCGGCCAATATCGCCGTTAAAAACCCCTTTGTCATAATCATTGCGCGTCTGCATCACCTTGTCACCAACACGAAAAATTCGACCGGCATGCAGCGCCTCCAGCTTACCTCTGGACGCTGGATTGAGCGACGCCTGCAACAATTTGTTCAGGTTTTCCACGCCGCAGGCCAAACGATGCATCGGCGACAGAACTTGTACATCTTTGCCGACATCCACCCCTTCGCGCGGCAATTCCTGGCAGCAAATCTGCACCACCAGTTCGGCGGCTGCAGCATCGTCGGCCACCTCGCGCAGCTGAAAATCCCGGGTGCTGCGCACGTCGGGGAACTGACCGCGATTAATCCGGTGGGCATTCACCACGATCTGGCTCTGTCCCGCTTGGCGAAAAATTTCGGTCAACCGCACCACCGGCGTTGTCTCCGAACGGATGATGTCCTTCAGCACCGATCCCGGCCCCACCGCCGGCAACTGATCGACGTCGCCCACCAGCACCACTCGGCAGCCATCCGGTACCGCCCTGAGCAGATAATGCATCAGCAAAATATCCATCATCGACACTTCGTCGACAATCACCACATCGGCGTCAATCGGATTCTCCTCGCCCCTGCCGAACATCGCCCGACCGGCCCTGGCGCCTGTCGCCTCCAGCAACCGGTGCACCGTCAAGGCTTCCCGCCCGGTCGCCTCGGACAACCGTTTGGCGGCCCGACCGGTCGGCGCTGCCAAAACAATTTTACAGCCCTGCAGCGACAGCACATTCAGCACCGCCTGGACCGTCGTGGTTTTGCCGGTACCCGGCCCCTTAACAAAAAGTCGGTGAAGCGGATTACTTATATTGACTGTTTCGACGGTCATCGGCGTTTTCCTCTTTATCTTGCGGC
>JBGSKE010000465.1:0-2460 GCA_041741355.1 Negativicutes bacterium
GCGACAATGAAATATACTTCTTCTTGCTCGTGCGAGTGAATCGGCACCGAGCCGCCCGGGAAAATCGTCACATGACCCATGACGAAGTTCGCCGCTTCCAGTTTGGCGCCCGGGCCAACCATAACCCGGGTACGCCGACCAGCGGGAAACTCCATGCCGGCAATATCCGCTACATTGATGATTTCCATCCTGCAGATTCTCCCCCTTGTCAGTAGGCAACACTGAATAATTCGAAGCATTGTTAGTTTTGTTGCGAAAAGTCTCTTTCGCCGATTTTTACCTAGCGAATGGCAATGCCCAGCGGTCCTTCCAACACAGCGCGAATTGGGTCTTCATAGTCGCCGAACAGCACCATATGATGGCAACCCAGCGATTGTTCAATGCGTCGCTCGCTAGAATCGATCCGGAACCGGAACTGGGTCCGGCAGGTATCTTCGTCCGGGTTGTCAATAAAATCAGCCGTAAACAAGGTCGCCTCGGAAAACTCATTGCCGATGCGGAACAGCGTTGCCTTGCCAATTGCCGGCAGTTCAATCCGCTGCGCCATGCTGAGGCCGGTCTCATGATGCGACCGCACCGTGACTTTGGCAGCCTGGTCGCCGCCTAGTCGCCGCGGCGCCGTACAGTGAACGATGTCCAGCGTATCGTCGATGTGATAGACCGGGTTCCCCATGAACACCGGCAGTCCCGACACCGCTTTGCCGACCACCATCGAAATCGCGGCGTCTATATCGCCCTCACAGGCCGCCACGACTCCCGGTTCGTCATTCAACAGCGACAAGGCCAGACAGGAGGTCACTTTCAGTTGTTTGACCAGTGAAAAACAAGAAATCGCCAGCGCGTTGGCCCGATAGCGCTCCATCAGTTTCTTCAGTGCCAGGTACAGTCGATAAGCATCTTCAATTTGTTCCACTGCCGGTTCCACGCAGGCAGTCGCCACTGCCATATATTCTTCGGCAAAATGCCTGACTGCTGCGGCATCGCGCGGGATATCGCCATATTCGGCAAACAGCTCTTCCAGGCCAATATGTACTGACTGAATCCCCAAGCGGTCTTCCAGCCAGCGCTCATCGACGCTGGTCGATACAACCCATTGTTGGGTATAGCCGATAATCAGCAGCCGGGTGTTAGTGATCTTTTCCATTATATCCAGCGTTTGCAGCTGCTGTTGCAGCGAGTTTGCATCATAGACCCGCTCCACCCGCACGTCGCGATTCTTCAGATGGGCCCAGCAATCCATGACTGCCGGCAGCGCATTGCGGGATGCGATAGAGCGAATTGTCGTTTCCACTTCTGCGTCAAACAGACCATCGCCGGGATAATACCACCATAGCAACGACTGGTTTGCCGCCTTGGCCAAGGTAAGGACCCAGCGCTGGGTAGCGCCGGACAGGGTCGCCAGCAAAGGAACCGTCCCTTTGTCCAGCACCGGAAAAGAATCCACCGCCGCCTGGTCAGTGATATAAAGCGGTGTCAGCAGTTCATTGCCATCAGGAACCAGTTTGCGAATCTCGGCCAACAAAACACCGGCATCCGCCAAAAACTGACCGTGCTCATAATATACCGGACTGGCCAAAAACACCGGTTGAATCCGCATACCAAACCCTCCTGCTATTCTTTCTCGCCGAGATAGGCTCGTTTCACCGCCGGATCGCACAACAGATCCTTGCCTTTGCCTTCCATCGTCACATGGCCGTTTTCCAGCACATAGGCATAGTCGCTCAGCGCGAGCGCTTTTTTCGCGTTTTGCTCCACCAGCAGCACAGTGATACCCTGCTGACGGATCTGGCCGATCAAATCAAAAATACTTTTCACGATAATCGGTGCAAGGCCCAACGACGGCTCATCCAACAGGATCATTTCCGGCTCCGACATCAGCCCTCGGCAAACGGCCAGCATCTGCTGCTCGCCGCCGGACAGCGTCCCGGCCTGCTGATTTTTGCGGCTACCCAAAATCGGATACAGTTCCATCATTTTATTGACATTGCTCTTCAGATGTTTGGCATCAGTCAGAATATAGCCGCCAGCCAGCAGATTTTCCTCGACAGTCAATCCGGCAAAAATCTTGCGGCCTTCCGGCACCTGCACGATGCCCTGCTGGACGATGCAGTGCGGCACCCGCCCCAGTTCCTGCCCTTTAAATTTTATACTGCCCTGTTTCTGTTTTACCAGGCCGGAAATCGTGTTGAGCAGCGTCGTCTTGCCGGCGCCGTTCGAACCGATGATACTGACGATGCTGCCCTGCGGCACTTGGATCGACACACCGGACAGAGCCTGGATATGACCGTAGGAAACATGCAGATTTTCTACAGCAAGCATGCCTCATCCTCCTCTCCGATGTACGCTGTGGTCACGTCGCGGTTGTTTTGTATCTCAGTCGGTGTCCCGTGCGCCAGCAGCTTGCCGAAATTCAGCACATAAATATTGGAACACAGCGTCATGATTACTTCCATCCGATGC
>JBGSKE010000466.1:0-2818 GCA_041741355.1 Negativicutes bacterium
GCCGTTTATTGCCGATAGCAATAAGAATTGCATTAACAAGAGACAACGGAGCCGTAAAAGAGTCAATAAACGATGCAGAATCGCTGCGAGCAGTAAAAACAATGTCACTGAATGGCACTAGCGGAGAAGTATCGGCATCAGTGATGCAGATAGTTGCAGCTCCTTTTTCTTTTGCAAGTTTTAATCCCTCGACCGTTTGACGGGTATAGCGGGCAAAAGACATACCAATTACCAGATCATCAGGCCCTACGCCAATCAAATCCTCAAAAAAAGTCCCCGCTCCGTCCAGCAATCGCGAATTTTTCAGCAAAGTGTGCAGATAAAAATTCAAAAAGAAACCAACTGAAACCGTGCTTCGCAACGCGAGTATATAAATATGCCGGGCTGCGAGTATTTTTTCAACAGCAGCATGAAAATCTTCGCCGGAGATTTCATCAATGGTACGCCTTATATTCAGAATATCGCGATTCATGACCGAACTCAGGATATCTTCCTTCGTCGAACGCAACGAATGTTGCAGCCGATCCACCGTACTAATCCGATTTCGCAACAAATCCACCAAAGAACTCTGCATATCCGGGTAGCCCTCATATCCCAGTGCAGTAGCAAACCTTATTACCGTTGCTTCACTGACACCTATTTCACCTGCAATCTCCCGAGCCGTTTGAAACACTGCCCGATCGTAGTTTTTAGAAAGGTGCTCGGCAAGCATTCGATGCTTTTTGCTCAGTTTGGGAAAGGCTTCCTGGATTCGCTTAGGTAAAGATACATCCATTTATATTGCCTCTTTTCGTTATTTCCATTCCTGAAACATACCCTGATAGTAGAGTTTTCCATCTACAACACCAATCGGTCCTGCCGTCGTTCCACCTTGCATCACTTGGGTTTTACCAGTACCTTCAGGGAAAATCCTGAATACGGCATGTCTCTGATCAGTGTGCGTAAAGTAAATAAACTTCTGATCGAAATTCAGATAACCAACCCGGTCTTCGCCGACTTTATTGCGGTTGGTTCCATCGATTTTCACCCGGTAGAGCTTTTCCCCATCATTCAGGTTGCTGTAAAAAACCCATTCACCAGCCACAACCAAAAATAGCGTTTCATCGTCAGTGATTTTCATGCGCCCAGTGCCATCGAGCCGCACCCGGTAAGGTTTGAATCCATCCGAACCGTTGGCGAAATAAATCCAGTCGCCCCAGGCCACGACGTTTTCGGCTTCGTCGTCGATGACCCGCAGCGCCATGCCGCCACTGCGGGGCATCGTGTATATCTGACGACCGCGGACAAATACGATGCGATCTCTGGTCAAACTCAGTTGTTGGACCGGGCCGTCGGTCAACCGTTTGGCGGCGCCACCATCCGGCGCTGCCAAATACAGGGTGTGATTATCCGACCAGTTGGCATAATATAATCCCTCTGGTGTAATATTCAGGTCCCAAGCTTCCTGATCCGCTACCAGTTGGTCGGACAGGAGCCGGTCCGGGCGGAACCGCCAGAGAGTTTCTTCTTTTTCGCCGCTTAGCGAATCCGCTTTCTTCAGGTAATAGATCCAGCCGTCTTTCTCCGCCACCATTCCCCGGTTGGCGGCATTACCAGCCAAGTTGCCGCCAGCAGGCGGAGCCGTTTCCAGCTTCACTACCGGCGGCGCTGTCAGCTGGGCTGTTTTTTTCGCCGCCAGCACTTTTTTGCCATACCAGGTTTCCGTGGCTTTCACGATCGCTTCCGCCGAACGCTGCCGCTGGAATCGGTCGAGAATCAGTTTGGCATTGGCCGGATTCGGCATCATAATCCCTTCGGTCAGCACCGCCGGAACCCAGGTGGAGTTGAGCACAACCAATCGGGGACGGTCCTGCAACACTTCCCGTTGCGTACCGGTCGATTGGACCAATTCATCCTGTATCATCCGAGCCAGATCCTCGGCTGGCTGACGGGCCGAAGTGTTATATAGCACAGTAGTGCCAAATTCGCGGCTGCGCGGCAGTTTTTCTGCCGGCAAGGAGTTGTTGTGCACGGAAATAAATACTGTAGCATCAACAATGTTAGCGGCATCAGCCCGTTCCAGCAACGAGGGTTCGACATCGGTCCGGCGGGTCAGCACCACATTCCAACCTTTGGACTCAAATAATCGGGCGATGCGCAATGTAATATCAAGATTGATATCTTTTTCCAGGATAAAGTTCTTCACAGCGCCAGTATCGGTCCCGCCATGCCCGGCGTCCAGCACCACCGTCGGAACATCTTTTTTCATACCACGCGGAATGGTAAACACCAGATAGGTTCGCATCCGGATCATGCCGTCGCGCGCCTTCACCGTTTTGCGCCGAACGGTGGAAAGTTCTACCTTCGCAGCATCCGCTGCCTGATAGGTCAGTCTCACCCTGTTGCCAGCCATCGCTTCCATGCGGATGGGAAAATTGGGCGGCAATTCTTTTAATGCCATCACCGCATTTTCCACTACGACTTCCAGCCGCCCGGCGGTGCGTTGTTCATCGTAAGACGGATTCAACCGATAGCCAAGCACATCTTCAATCCCGCCACCGGGAGCCCGGTCATCAAGTGCCACTGCCAAAACTTGCCGTTCCTGCAAAGTGAACAGCTTGACTTCAGAAATCGTGTAAGGAGTCATGGCAGATGAGGCATTCGCCCCTCCAGAAAATCCAGCAATCCCCGCAATAAAAAGCAAACACCACACCCATTTTTTTCGCACTGCTTTTCTCGTCTCCCTTGTCGGCTCAGCCACTCAAGTATTTTGCTACTAGTTATTCGACGCATTTTCGGCAACTCCTTGAAAAATGCTCCGACGAGGCATAAAGCACCG
>JBGSKE010000467.1:0-4027 GCA_041741355.1 Negativicutes bacterium
GCAGGGCTGATGGCGCCGACATTTGTTGTTGATGCGCCGCTCGGCTTTGTCGGCGACGTACTGATGGTTGTTTATTTATTCGGCACGGCCCGGATTTTTACGGCGCTGGCGGCGCTGGATTCCGGCAGTGCGTTCGGCGGGATGGGTTCGAGCCGGGAGATGGCGCTTGGCGCTATTATTGAAACAGCGCTGTTGCTGGCTATTTTTGGCGCTTGCCTGGCGGGAAAATCGACGATCATCAGCCGGATTACGCTCAGCGTGGCCGAGCAACGCTGGGATTTTATCGATCCTGCGTACGGATTGGCAGTACTGGCGATGCTGATCGTGGTGATGGCGGAAACCGGACGGATCCCGGTGGATAATCCCGACACCCATCTGGAACTGACGATGATTCACGAGGCAATGTTGCTGGAATACTCCGGTCGCTACCTGGGCCTGATGATGTGGGCATCCCAAGTGAAACAACTCGTCGTCCTGAATATTTTTATCAGTTTGTTTTTTCCCTGGGGGATGGCTGCTGAGTGGACGAGCTCGGGTCTTGGCGAAGCGGGACTGTTGTATCTGCTGAAATTGATGGTGTTGGCGATTGTACTGGCGGTAGTGGAAACATTCTACGCCAAGGTTCGTCTGTTCAAGGCGCCGCCGCTGCTTTCCTCTTCCATGGCGCTATCTGTATTGGTCATTATTCTGCGGGTTGTAATCTAGGAGGGCATCATGGAACTATTCATCGGCTCGGGCCTGCTATTAAGCACGATCATGTTGTTCCAGATTCGCAAGGTTGTTGATTCTGTTGCAATACTGGCCTTGCAGTCCTTTTTGCTGTCGCTGACCGCAGCGGCCATGTGGTACAAGACCGGTATCGCCCATCTGTTGGTGGCGGCAGGGTTCACGCTGGTCGTAAAAGGAATCTTGATTCCCTATATTTTGTACTACACAATCAAAAAGATCGGCATTGTGCGCGAGGTGGAGCGAAATACAGGGCGCTATACATCGTTGCTGGCAGCACTGGTGCTATCGGCGCTCGGTTATTATATTGCCGCCCAACTGAACCTGCCAAGCAAAGAACTAGGCAAAACCTATTTGCCGGTTTCAGTGATCATGATTTTTTTGGGAACATTCATTATGATTGATCATAAGAAGGCGATCATGCAAGGCGTCGGGCTGATCACGATTGAGAACGGCATTTTTCTCATTGCCGAGTCTATTGCGTATGGGATGCCGATGGTTGTGGAATTTGGCATATTCTTTGATTTACTGGTTAGCGTAATCGTAATCGGACTGCTGATGTTTCGAATTTACTCGACCTATGATAGCCTGAGCACCGAAAATATGCAGAAGTTGAAGGGATGACAACAATGGACTGGCTTTGGATTCTTTTGCTGACTCCGCTTGTGACCGGAGTCCTGGCCTGGCGGGTGGATACCAGATACTGCGCATGGCTGCAACTGGCTGGCGCAACCATCATGCTGATCGCCGGCCTGTCCGTTGTATACCATGCAGTGAACGGTCCGCCTTTTACCGCCTGGGATCAAATGCTATACGTCGACGTGCTGGGAGCATTCAATCTGGGGTTGGTCGTATTTGTCGGCTTTACGGCTGCAGTTTATTCGGTAGGCCATATGGCGACGGAATTGGCTGAAGGCGCTCTTAGCGAACGGCAATACCACCATTATTATGCTTTAATGCATTTGTTTTTGTTTTCAATGCTTGCGGTTAGCGTTGTGAACAGCGTGGGTTTGATGTGGGTTGGTATCGAATTGACAACGGTCATCTCTGCGCTGCTTGTCGGTTTATACAACAAAGAAACCGCCCTGGAGGCGGCTTGGAAATATTTGATCATGGGCAGTGTCGGCTTGTCGTTTGCCTTGCTGGGGATCATTTTCATCTATCTATCCGGCAGTTTTGTGTTTGGCGATAACCCGCTGGCGCTTCACTGGACGGTGCTGATGCAGATGGCCAAATGGTTGAATCCGCAGTGGATGCTGGCCGGGTTCGTGTTTGTCCTGATCGGCTTCGGCACCAAGGCCGGCGTGGCGCCAATGCATTTTTGGCTGCCTGATGCTTACAGCCAGTCGCCTGCGCCGGTGAGCGCTGTATTGTCGGGCGCGCTGCTAAATACTGTATTATATGGCATTTTGCGTATTTATGTGGTTGCCAACAGTGTGCTACCGGGCCAAATCAGTCAGTATCTAATTTTTTTCGGCATCTTTTCGATAGCCGTATCAGTGCCGTTTTTGCTGGTTCAGCGGGACCTAAAGCGGATGTTGGCGTTTTCCAGCGTCGAGCATATCGGGATTATTCTGCTCGGCATCGGCATCGGCGGTCCGCTGGGGATATTTGGCGCACTGTTGCACATGTTTAATCACTCGATGGTAAAATCGCTGCTATTTATGGCGGCAGGCAATATCCAGCAAAAATATCACACTAAGCAGATTGAAAGAATCAGCGGCGTGATTTCCACAATGCCCGTCACCGGCAAAGTTTTCTTAGTGGCGATTCTCGCACTGACCGGTGCGCCGCCGTTCAGTCTGTTTATTTCGGAGATCACAATTATGATGGCTGGTTTCAAAACAGGGCATATCGGCGTGACTGCATTGTTTTTGCTGCTGGTGGTGCTGATTTTTGCCGGTATGGTATTTTATACTTCCCGCATGGTTTTTGGCGCGGCGCCGGCAGGCATGCCAGTGCGCGAAATCAGCGTTTGGTCAAGCGCAGCATTGTTTTTGCCGCTGATCATTATTGTGATTTTCGGCGTGTATGTTCCGCCCGGTTTCAGTGAGGCGCTGCACAAAGTCGCGGTTGTTTTACAAGGAGTGTATTGACGATGGAGAAGAACCGACGCCTGTTTATCAGCCGGGTCAAACAAAAACTGAATGGAAAATATTTGTCTGTTGATGAAATCAATGATCAGGAGATCGAATTTTTGGTCTGGAAAAATCAATTGCCGGAAGTCTGTCATTACTTGCTCGAAGAACGCGGCGGACGTGTTTTTACGATGGTTGGCAGTGATGAACGGGGCTGGACCGGAACGCTGGCGCTATATTATGTGTTTGCGTTTGACAAGACGCAACAATTTGTCACGGTGAAAGCGCTGGTGAGTGAAGAGGAACCGACGTTCCCTTCGCTGGCCGCAGAATTGCCGGCGTTCAATTGGTATGAGCGCGAAGTGAAGGACTTGCTCGGATTGCGTCCGCAAGGGCACCCTGATCCACGGCCTTTGACGTTGCATGGCGACTGGCCGGAGGAGATCTACCCGTTGCGCAAGGATTTTCCAGTCGGCGAATGGGTGGACCGAGTCGAGAGCCGTGAGTCGTTTATGCGCTACCAAGGGCAGGATGTCACCGAAGTTCCAGTTGGGCCGATTCATGCGGGAATTATCGAACCAGGGCATTTTCGTTTCGGCGCGGTCGGTGATACGGTGTTGCATCTGGATGCCCGCTTATTCTATACGCATCGAGGGCTGGAAAAAATCAGTGAAGGGCAGTCTTTGGCGAAAGCTTTATTTATCGCTGAACGGATTTGCGGCGTATGCGCCTTGGCGCATACGGTCTCCTATGCACAAGCGGTCGAAAGTGCGGCGAGCGCGACAGTGCCGTTACGGGCGAAATACCTGCGAACATTGTTTTTGGAGTTGGAACGCCTGTATAACCATATCGGCGATGTCGGCAATGCCTGCGCCGGATTTGGTCTGGCAGTGGGCATTAGCCAAGGGGCGCGTCTGCGCGAAGAATTGTTGCAGCTGAACGAGCGGATCGCCGGGCATCGTTATCTGCGAGGTATCGTAGCTTTGGGCGGCATGCGGGCGGATCTGGGCGCAACCGAATTTAACGATATTTTGCTTACGTTAAATCGGGTTGAAGCGGAGTTCCAAGAAATTGTCGAGATTATTTTGTCCCATGATATCGCGATCAATCGTATGGTTAACACGGGTATCCTGACATTGCAACAAGCCAAAGACCTGGAAGTGGTCGGGGTAGCGGCGAGGGCCTCCGGTCGCAATATCGACGTGCGACGGGACCTGCCGTAC
>JBGSKE010000468.1:0-5087 GCA_041741355.1 Negativicutes bacterium
CATTGACTGGCTGCGTTACCCGATCATGGCGGCGCTTAGCTGCCGCGGCTGTTCCTGTCGCTGCCGGACTTGCGGTGGTTCGGCGATGGCGATGGACTCGATGTGCAAGCGTGATCGCCCGGCTTATCGCGATCCGGCGGAATTGGCGGCAGATATCTGGAGCATGGCCCGCTGGAGCCGGGGTCCGGTGTTTGTACTCGGCGATATCCGGTTTGGCGGCGACAACTATGCCGAGACATTCTTGTCCAAAGTCAAAGGCGCAACCAACCAGTTGATTTTAGAGGTGCTAACACCTGCGCCGCAATCTTTTTTCAAGATGCTGGGCGAAGCGGCGCCGGATTTTATCCTGCAAATGTCGCCCGAATCGCATGATGAAAAAGTTCGGGCTGCTTTTGGCCGGACTTATAATAACGAAGAACTCGAAGCAACGATCGCCGCGGCTTTGGCAGAGGGCTGCAAACGGTTTGACCTGTTTTTCATGATCGGTTTGCCGGAGCAGACCTATGAATCGGTCATGGAGACGGTGGAGTATTGCGGCCGGTTGATGGAGCGATTCAATACGGGAGGGACACCGAGGTTGTTTCCGTTTATTTCCCCGTTTGCACCGTTTTTGGACCCGGGCAGCGAAGTGTTTAATGACCCGGAACGTTATGGTTATAAATTGTTATGGCGCAGCCTGGAAGAACATCGGCAAGCGCTGGTACAACCCAGTTGGAAGCATGTGCTTAACTATGAAACCCGCTGGATGAATCGCGATGAAATTGCCAACGCTACCTATGAAGCTGGGCTGCGGTTCAATCAGTTGAAACTAAAGTATCGGCTGATTGGTGAGCAACAGGCGGCGGCGACTGAGGAACGGATTCGCCGGGCAATTCGCCTGATGGGCCGGATTGATGAGATTTTGGCCGAGCCGGATGAAAAAATGCGAGCAGAATTGCTGCTGGCGATCAAGGGACAAGTCGATGATGCCAATATCTCGACGGTCTGTGATAAACGGGAGCTGGAAGCGCAGATTTCCGGCTTGTGGAAGATCAACTTCCTTAAAGGCGTTCAAGTGGCTCTCGGCGAAATGTGGCGGGGACTGCGGCGAAACAACTAGATAAAACACAAATGTTCAACAAACAGGAACACCCCCGACAGGCGCTTGGCGTCAATCGGGGGTGTTTTATATATTGCACTCAAGATTGGTTGTTTATTGTATAGGATTATAGTAGTTTTTGTATCACCAGGTAGACGCCGCCGCTGCACAGTGCGCTGAGCGGAATCGTCAGGACCCAGGCCATCAGCATTTGACGGGCGACGCCCCAGCGGACCGAACGAATCCGGTTTGAAGCGCCGATGCCCATAATGGAACCCGACACGACATGGGTTGTGCTGACCGGCAGATGTAACAGAGTGGCGGCGAAAATTACCAGCGATGAAGTGATTTCAACGGCACAGCCGCTAAAGGGTTCCAGGCGAACAATGCCGGTGCCCATGGTTTTGATGATTTTCCAGCCACCAGCCGCCGTGCCGAGACTCATGGCCAACGCACAAGCCAGCTTGACCCAGGTTGGCACGTCCAACGTGGCAATTTCACCAGCGCTGAGTAGTGCCAGCGTAATGATACCCATAGCTTTCTGCGCATCATTCGAACCATGCGAAAAAGCAATCAGGGCGGCGGTGCCGATTTGCGCCCGGGCAAAACCGGTACTGAGTGCATGCGGCGGAAAGCCGCGGAACAACCACATCATCAAGATGAGCAACAAGTAGCCGATAATCAGGGCGATAATCGGCGATATGACCAGTGAAAGAAAGATCTTTTCGATCCCGACAAGATTGAGCGGGTCCCAGCCTCGTCCGACCACTACGGCGCCGATGATTCCGCCGACCAGGGCATGGGAGGAACTGCTGGGGATGCCATACCACCAAGTAGCCAGGTTCCAGGCGATGGCGCCGAGCAAAGCGGCGATGATCACTTGCTGGTCAACCATCGAGGCCGATTTGACAATATCACCGCCAATGGTTTTAGCAACTCCCGTACTGAACAGGGCGCCGAGGAAATTCAGCGCCGCCGCCATCCAGATTGCCTGGCGCGGCGACAAGGCCCGGGTGGATACCGAAGTGGCGATAGCATTGGCGGTATCGTGAAATCCGTTGATGTAATCAAAAGCCAGGGCGAGGAAGATGACCAGGAACAGGGCGTACTGAAAATCAGGCATATTTAATGACTACCCGTTTTAAAGAAGTGGCGATATCTTCGGCAAGGTCCAGGACCTCTTCAAGATTAACCAAAATCTCTTTCCATTTGATGATTTCAATGGCATCCTTGCATTCGCGGAACAAGAAGCCCATTTCCTGACGGTACAATTCATCGCCGCGGGCTTCGATCGCGATGATTCTTTCGCAGCGGGCCTGCAGCCGGAGTCTTTCTTTCTTCAGATCTTGCAGGCTGAAAATTGCCTTCTCCACTTGTTTGCCGCATTTCAGGATCAGTTCGGCCATTTCGCGGATACGTTCTGTCGGTTCATCAATGTTATAGAGATCCATCCGCTCAATCGCCGCTTTAATGCAGTCGATGATGTCATCCAGTTTCTTGGCCAGCGTAAAGATGTCTTCACGATCCATTGGGGCAATGAAGGTTTTGTGCAGCTTGACCAGAATCCGATCAACAATCTCGTCGGCAATTCGCTCGGTTTCGGTGATTTTGAGCATTAGCTCAGGAACTTGATTTCGGTCCATAATGGCCTGATGAAGCAGTTCTGTTGCTTCACGGACCAATAGGGCATGCTCGCCCAGCGTACTAAAAAATTTTTCTTCTTTGGGTTTAAGGTTGAATGCCATCCTGATTCCCCCAATATTATGAAATACTATGAAAAACTATGGTAAGGCGAACTTTATTATAACATAATCGCCGGTAGGCCGACTTCTCGTAGTGCGGCCTGATAATCCGCCGGTGAATTGATGTTTTGCAACAAACGGAGTTGGGGATCGAACGGTTTCAGTTCGTCCAGGGAAACTTGCCGGCAACGGACCAGCGGAAACAATGCTTGCGTTTTGCGTACGTTGTTCTGCAACAGGGATTCAATGAAAGGGATACAGTTTTTTGTATAACAAGCGAATAAAGGTTCGAGATAGTTGTCGGCGCCAGGCACTACCACGTCCCAGCCGGGACTCAGCGAGCAAAGGTAACCGACGGCCTCGGTCGACAAATAAGGCATATCGCAGGCCGTGACAAAGACCGGGCCTGACGAAGCATGAACGAGGCCGGCATGAATGCCGGACAGCGGACCGCACTGGGGAATTATGTCGGTCACATAGCGAACGGTGGGCCCGATTTCCGGTCGGGCCGCATTCGTTACCACAATCAGTTCGTCACAGACAAAAGATAATTTCTGCAAGATCACCTGCAAAAAATCGGAACCTTGCCAGGGAAGCGAAGCTTTATCGCGTCCCATCCGGGAATTGCGCCCGCCTGCCAGAACGACGCCGGTCATTGCCATTCATCCTTGATTCGTTGCAGCAAAAAATCCGCAAACTCAGCTGGCGCATCCAATGAAAACTGCGGCAAATCGGGGTATAGCGGCGTATCCGTAATTGCCGCAAATAAATCCTCTGGTCGGTTTAACGGTTCACGTCCGGCCGCCTGTCGATAAATTTCCACCCGGCGGGCGCTATGGTTTTTGTAACCTTCCACCAGGATAATATCTACATCATCGATTCGGCTGACGATTTCATCCAACGGCATATCACGTTGCATTTTTTTGATCAGGGCGAACTTTTCAAACGAAGAAATACAGACAACATCGGCGCCGGCTTGAGCATGACGCCAGGTATCTTTACCCGGACGATCCATTTCAAACCCGTGTATGTCATGCTTGATAACACCAACACGGTAGCCGCGGCCTTTTAATTCAGCGATCAGTTTTTCCAGATAGGTTGTCTTGCCGACGCCGGAGCGTCCGATGAATGACACGACCGGAATCAATGCCGGTGCTCCCCGTGACAGCCGCAGGAGCACTGCCCAACCGATTTTTCCGGTGTGATGGCGGCATCAAGTTGCCCACGGACCTGAGCTTTGATTCCATCAAGATATTGACGGCGCAGCAGAGTTTGTTCTTGCTTTTCCGAGTCGCTGAGCCCCGTTTGTTTTTGTTTTTGCGACAACTCGTTAATTCTGGCAATCAGTTCTTTGGTTATCACAGCCAATTCTCCTCTCGCAAGCAGAATAGTTTTTACTGGTTTTGAGTTCATACTAACAATTTCAGCTATTCCTGTCAATTTGCCGAATTTTGCAGGAATAGGCAGTCAAATGGCGAATTTGATAACTTGCATAATCCATGGAGAGTAAGCCTGCTCACATATCAATGCGCTTGTTTTGAATTGCGATGAGAGGGAGCGGTTATAACATGAAAAACTTTTGCTACATATTTTTGTGTGTTACCTTACTCGTGACGATCATGCCAAGTGCAGTGGGGTGGGCCAGCAATGCCGGGGATATGACTCCCGAGTCCTATCTGCTGACGCCAAATAGAGTCGGGAACCTATTTCTGACTGAGATGACGGATATTCAAGCGATACAGACTGCGTTCGGAGCTGCAAACGTTAGAACTGAGCAGCTGATTCGGCAAGGCTTCGAAGAAGTCCTGGTTCTTGTTTATATCGAAGGGACCGGGGGAGCGCCTTCTATGGAAGGGGTTTTGGCAGGATCGGATAAGATATTGACTGGTGGCGGTTTGACTGTGCTGGACCGTCGCTTCGTCACCAATAAAGGGATTCGGGTCGGCTCTACCTTTGCTGAGCTAAAGAGTCTCTATCGTATTGATGATTTTGCTGTAAGCGCAGGTGCAGTGAATGCTAGATCGGAAGAAGCGCAAATGTCTTTCGTTTTGTCTACAGGGGATCCCCTGAATCTTTCGGATAATGTGGTCATCAAAAAAATACGAGTCTGGACTCCTTGAGTGTTAGTGAGGGTACACTGACTTCATAATGATTTATTAAGGAGGCTGTCATGCAAAGGATAAACTGGTTCGTCATTTCCCTGCTCCTTACACTTGTCGTGTGGAGTGCTTGCCAAATGGGGTATGCGGCTACACCAACTTTTTCAG
>JBGSKE010000469.1:0-5774 GCA_041741355.1 Negativicutes bacterium
GCCGCTACCGGGTTGGGCATCCGGATCATTCTCGATGGCGTTTTCAGCCATAACGGAGTTGACAGTCCATATTTCCAGGCTGCAGTCCGCTCGCAAGATTCGCCGTTCTATCCCTGGTATCGGTTTAGCGAGTATCCGGACAAGTATGATTGTTGGTGGGGCGTCACCACAATGCCGAATGTCAATGAACTGGAACCTTCCTATCGCAAGTTCATCAACAGCGGCAAGGATAGCGTAATCAAGCATTGGCTGAAAAACGGCGCCGCCGGCTGGCGGCTCGATGTAGTCGACGAACTGCCGGGCGAGTTCGTGCAGGAGATGTATCGCGAACTGAAGCGGTCCAACCCCGACGCCGTATTGATCGGCGAAGTTTGGGAAGACGCTTCGCGCAAAGAAAGTTATGGCAAGTTGCGTGAATATCTCTGGGGACAAGAACTGGACTCGGTAATCAACTATCCGTTCCGCTCGGCTGTGCTTGATTTTTTGACCGGCGCGCAAACGGCGGCGGGCGCTCTGCGCCAACTGGCCAGTCTCAGCGAAAATTACCCGGCCCCCTACTTCTATGCGACAATGAATGTGCTGGGCACGCATGATGTGCCGCGCGCATTGACCCTACTCGGCGGCGCGCCGACAGAAAGCAGCCTGACCAAGCTGGAACAGGCTCGCTACCGCTTGCCGGACGCGGCGCGAAACCTAGCCGTGGCTCGGTTGAAGCTGGCCGCGCTGATTCAATTTGCCTCGCCGGGGGTTCCCTGCGTATATTATGGCGATGAAGCCGGACTGGAAGGGCACAGTGATCCGCAGAACCGTCGGACCTACCCCTGGGGCGAGGAAAATGCGGAACTGCTGGAATGGTACCGGCAGTTGGGGCAATTGCGGCAAAACGAACCGGTGCTGCGGACGGGGCGCTGGATTCCGCTCACGGCTGGCGATGATGTGTTTGCCTTTGGTCGGCGAACCGATGACGGCAAGGATGCCCTAGGCGAGCTGATGACGGATGCCGCTGCAGTGGTGCTGGTGAATCGCAGTCTGCAGGCCGTCGATTGTCGGGTCGACATTTCAAAAATCTGCTTTGGTCCGCTGCAACAAATCTTTCCTGCCGGCGGCGAACTCATCATTCCCGATTATAGCGGGCAGCTTATTATGAAGTTGCCGCCGCTTGCCGCCGTTGTGCTCAAAGCCGGGCTGCAGCCGATGTTTTCGCAGCGCCAGGCCGGGATTCTACTGCATCCCACATCACTAGCCGGTCCTTACGGGATCGGCGACCTGGGACCGACCGCACACGCCTTTGTCGACTGGTTGGCCGCAGCAAAACAAACGCTGTGGCAGATCCTGCCGCTGACGCCGGTTGATCAGGCCGGCTCTCCCTACCAGAGCGCATCGGCCTTCGCCGGCAATCCGCTGCTGGTTTCGCCTGACGAACTGATTGAACAGCAATTGCTGACAAAACAGGAGATTGGTGCAGGACTTTGCACTAGCAAAGTGGAATACGAAAAGGTAGCGGTCTGGAAGGACCGTCTGCTCAGGTTGGCTTTTGACAGATTTCGCCGGCAGTCGCCGCCGGAACCATATCGCCAGTTTTGCCGGGATGCTGCGTTCTGGCTTGATGATTATGCATTGTTCATGGCGCTGAAAGATGTTCACGCCGGCGTCGCCTGGACCGAATGGGACCCGGAAATTGCCCGGCGCAAACCGGCAGCACTGGATCGTTACCGTCAAGAATTAGCGACAGAGATGGACTTCTATCGGTTTGTCCAGTATCTGTTCTTTAGCCAGTGGCAACAACTGCATCGACATGCCAACGCACAGGGAATCCGCATCGTCGGCGACCTGCCGATTTTTGTTTCCCATGACAGCGCCGATGTCTGGACGTATCCCAAACTGTTTGCGCTGGATGCGCAAGGGAGGCCAAAGACTCGGGCCGGCGTGCCGCCGGATTATTTCAGCAAGACCGGGCAATTGTGGGGCAATCCGCATTATGATTGGCCCAGGCACGCCAAAGAAGATTATGCATGGTGGATCAGGCGAATCCGCTGGCTGTTCCAGGCGGTGGATGCCGTGCGGATTGATCATTTCCGGGGTTTTGAAGCGTTTTGGGAAATTCCTTCCCGCGCGAAAACCGCCGTCAAAGGCAAATGGGTCAAAGGCCCGGCCGAAATGTTTTTCACGGCCCTGTGGCGGCAGTTGGGTCCCGTGCCAATCATCGCCGAGGATCTCGGCGTGATTACACCGGAAGTCGTCAAGCTAAAGGATGCCTTTTTCCTGCCCGGCATGGTGATTTTGCAGTTTGAAATCTGGCCGACGGAAGCCGGGTTCCACTTGCCGGCGCCGTTGCCGAACTCTCTGTATTACAGCGGCACCCATGACAATGACACTCTGCTCGGCTGGCTGCAGCAAGTGAAAAAAAATCAGCCGGAATTATTTGCCGGCGCTGCCGCGTATGCAGGCAAAAAACCGGCGACATCAGTCGCCAAACTGGTCAGGCCGCTACTGGAGCAATTGCTGCGGAGCCAGGCGCGCATCGCGGTCGTTCCGGCGCAAGACTGGCTGGGGCTTGATACAAACGCCCGGATGAACATGCCGTCAACCGCGGCAGGCAACTGGTCCTGGCGACTGTCCGGCGAGGCGCTGACTGCGGAACTGGCGACTGAGATCGCCGCATTGGTCGAGGCTAGCGGCCGCGACTAAAAATGACTGGAGGGATTTCCATGGCTTCACCTTTATATCAGGTGGAAAAAACCTGCCCAATTTGCGAAAAAGCGTTTACGGTGACCAAAACAAGGGGCCAGTCGGTTCCAGTCAAGACGGACACCGACTTTTGCACGCATTATAACGATATTAATCCGTATTATTTTGCAATCTGGGTTTGCTCCAACTGCGGTTTCGCTGCCCACGAAGATCGTTTCTTCACTTTGCTGGAACCGCAGCGGGAAAAGATAAAACAGTTTTTGGCCGGACGGCAGGTCAATCTGGATTTTGGCGGACCGCGCACCTGGGAGCAGGCGGTTACTTCCCACAAATTGGCGATTCATTATGCGAACATGATCTCGTTGCCGGCCAGCCATGTGGCCAGCCTGACGCTCCGCTTGGCCTGGTTGTACCGGGAAAAGGAAATGGTCGCCGAGGACCAGGACATGCTACGCAAGGCGATTGAAGCATATAAGGCGGCGTTTTTGAAAGAAAAGATGCCGATTGGCAATCTGAGCGAGGTTACGCTGACCTATCTGATCGGCGAATTGCTAAGACGGGTTGGCGAGACGGAGGAAGCGCTCAGCTATCTGGGCCGGGTTGTCAGCAATCCGCAGGCCAAGAACGAAAAGCGGATTCTTGATTTGGCCCGCGAAGCTTGGCATGAAGCCAGGGATGCGAAAAAAACGCCAGGAGCGGAAAATACACTTGGGGAATGAGAGGGCGCAATGCGGTTTATTCATACTTCAGACTGGCATTTAGGACGCCTGTTTTTCGGTGAATCGTTGACCGGAGAGCAGGCGGCTCTTTTGCAGGAGTTTGTAGCGTTAGTCAAAGATCAAAAACCGGATGCGGTGCTGATTGCCGGTGACGTTTACGACCGCGGCGTGCCGCCGGCTGAGGCGGTCAGCCTGCTTGACGAGGTGCTGGGGCGTTTGGCGCTGGATTGCCGCGTGCCGGTGCTGATGATTGCCGGCAACCATGACAGCGGCGCCCGGCTGTCGTTTGGTCAGCGCTTCTTCGGTCAAAACGGATTGCATGTCTGCTCAGCGGTTGCGCCGGCCATAGTCGGCTTGGCGGATCGGTGGGGGCCGGTTGATTTTGTGCTGGTCCCTTTTGCCGAGACGGCAGCGGTACGCATGGAGTTTGGCGAGGCGACGGTGAGCGAGCCCGAGTCGGCGATGCAACAGCGTATGATGTCAATGCGACAGCACGGCGCACAATTGGGTCGACGGGTGGCGATCGCGCACGCGTTTTTGACTGGCGGCCAAACATCCGAATCGGAACGTCCGCTCAGCGTCGGCGGAACCGGCGCTGTATCCGCCGCTGCCTTCGCCGAATTTCAGTATGTCGCCATGGGCCATCTGCATCGACCGCAGCAAATGGACGCAGGTCGACTGAGTTACAGCGGTTCGCTGATGAAGTATTCGTTTGAGGAAGCAGATCACAAAAAAGGCGTTTATCTGGTCGAACTGGACCAGGCTGGGGCGTTGCGGCAGGAATTTATTCCGCTGCCGGCCGGGCGCGATGTCCGCGTCGTGTCGGGGCTGTTCAGCGATATTATGCAGGGGCCGGCGGCAGGCGAACGGGCGGACGATTATCTCAGTTTCCTGCTGCTGGATGAAGCGCCGGTGATTCAGGCTGTGCATCGCCTGCGCACAATTTACCCGAAAACGATGGAGATCAACTACCGCTACCAGCAGGCGACGCTTTCACTCGCCGGCCAACGACCGGATCACCGCGCGTTGTCGTCAATGGATTTGTTCGAGTCGTTTGTCGACTGGTCGACCCAGAAACCGTTGACGGAGTTGCAACGCAAAACAATGGCGCCGTTTTTGGCGCCGACGGATGCGGCTGGAGAAGGGAGGCAGGGCTGAATGCGACCGCTATACTTGGAATTGAAAGCATTCGGTCCTTATGCCGGACAGCAGAGCATCGACTTTGCCGAGTTGCGCGACTACCGGTTTTTCTTGATCCATGGGCCAACCGGCGCCGGCAAGACCACGCTGCTTGACGCGATTTGCTACGCGTTGTACGGCGACACCAGCGGCAAGATCCGCAGCGGTGAAAACATGCGCAGCGATTACGCCACGGCGACCATGGTCACGGAAGTGCAGTTTGATTTTGCGGTAGGCGCCGATCTGTATCGGGTGCGGCGGATTCCCCGGCAGTTTGTTGCGCGTAAGCGCGGCGAAGGGATGATGGAAGTCGGCGAAAACGCCCAGTTGTTCAAGCTGGATGATTCGCGGCAGGAGACGGCTGTGTTGGCGGAAAAAACCAGCCGGGTCACGGCGGAAGTCCAGCGCATTCTCGGCTTTAAAAGCGACCAGTTTCGCCAGGTGGTGCTCTTGCCGCAGGGCGATTTTCGCCGTTTGCTGCTGGCCGATTCCAGCGAGCGCCAGGCGATCATGCAGATGTTGTTCAAGACGGAGTATTACGGGGTTGTCGAACAACGGCTGAAAGACGAGGCCAAAAGCTGGACCCAGCGATTTGCCGAAACCGACATTAAAATTCAGGAACTATTGACCCTGGCGGCAGTGGAGTCGCCTGCTGAATTGCAACAACGGATGGAAAGCGACCAAGCCGGGCTGGCGGCCTTAGCGCAAGAAATCAATGCGGCGGCGCAGGCGACTGTTTTGCAACGCGCTTTGTTGGCGGCGGCAGAGCAGGACGAGCGGCTTCTACTGGAGCAGCAGCTGGCTGGTGAGGCCAGGGCGGCACTATTCATCGAGCAACCGGCGATTGACGCCAGGAAAAAAGAACTGGAGCGGGCGATACAGGCGGCGACGCTGAGCGAGTTTTTCAGCCAGGTGCAGATTCGGCGACGGGAATTGGCGGCGGCGGAGCGAAGTCTGCAGCAGAGCGAAACCGGACTGGCCGACAGCCAAGCGCGTCAACGGGAAACGCAAGCTCGCCTGCTGGAACTGCAGGACCGTGAACCGGAAATCGAGCAGCTGATTCAAACCAAGGCCAAGCTCGCAGAGCTGACCGAGCGCAGCGCTGCGTTGACGCAGGCCGAGCTGGCAGTACGGCGGCTGGGCGTTGAAGCTGAGCGGGCCGGTGCTATTGCCGCGAAGCTGGGAATC
>JBGSKE010000470.1:0-2906 GCA_041741355.1 Negativicutes bacterium
GACTGTAGATCGCCGCCATCCGCCGCCCCGCCTCCGGCGCAAACCGCAGCTTCACCCGCACCGTCTCCCCCTGCTCGATCAGCCAGCTGCAGGCAAAAAACGCATCCGGCGAGAAGTTTTTCGGCAGCTCGAACGTCGTCAGCAGCACCTCCACCGCCTCCATCCGGTCCAGCCGGAACAGCTTCACGCCGCCCCGCAGGTGGCAGAACCCCACCACATACCAGGCCCGGCCGCGGAACACGATGACGTAGGGATCGAGGATCCGCTCCGTCCAGGTCTCGCGGCTTTTCGTATAGTAGCGCAGCCGAAGCTGCCGCCGCTCGCGGATCGCCGCCTCCACCAGCTGGAACAAAGCCCGTTCGATGCTGACAGGCTGCTTTGCCAGGCGGATATCGACGGCCTGACGCCCGGTGTCGACCTTCTTCTGGCTCTCGAGAGGCAGGCAGGACAATATCTTCTCCAGCGCATGACGCAGGTCCGACCGGATCGGCAGATCGTCCTTGCACATCCCCTGCCCGCACTGCACCAGCGCGGTCGCCTCCCGCACCTCCTTCTTGTTCTGCCTTCAGCATAACAAAAGGGACTGACAGCGTATTGTCGGTCCCGGGGGAAAATGCTTCAAGCTTTTCAGTTCCATGCCCTTGACTTGGAATGGTCATCCATAAATTGATTGTACTTGATGACGCCTGTCCAGTTTTTCGTTTCGCCAGCTTTCACACCTGCGTCATAAGTCAGATTTGTGGAGAAAACCTTTTCTCCGAACAAGTCGGTAAACGAAATGCGTCCACGGAAAGCCCGGATATCTTTAGTGCTTTAGTTGTGGAAAGCAAATGTAATTTGAATATAATCATTGAATTCGCCGGAATAAATATTTTTCTCC
Source organism: Negativicutes bacterium (assembly GCA_041741355.1). Taxonomy (GTDB): domain Bacteria; phylum Bacillota; class Negativicutes; order UBA1444; family UBA1444; genus UBA1444. The sequence continues at coordinate 881 of JBGSKE010000470.1, forward strand.
TGGAATCCTTTCCTGGTTGGTGTAATGACTAGATAGTTGTTAAGTTCGGCAGCAATGGCCGCTTCTTTTTTTTGCGCTGCTTCAGCCAGGCGTTTTTTCTCGGCTTGCTGCGCTTCATACTCGGCTTTGATCTTTCGTTGTTCTTCGATTACCTCGCCAACCGTCTTGCCTTCCAGAACCAGTCTTGGTTGCATCTTGTAGCGAACCATCGACGCCAACAAAAGTGTGTTCTCTTCTCCGGTCAAATTTTTGCTATTTTTGACCTGCTTCAGGATCTGCGAGACATTGTCCTGAGTAAACTTACTCGACTTAACGCCACTACAACCGGTGATTACCATGGCAACAAGCAACAAAACAAGAGTTAAGCCGATCACGCGAAAATTCAATTTCATAATTCCGCCTCCCGTTATTGAATTGGCTTCTTCCCCCACAATAACAGGAAAGACTGACAACCTACTGTCAGTCTCGTTACCGCAATATTTTAATTTGAGGCCGGTAGGTTTGAAAACTCTTATCTGCCGCCATTGCTTCCTCCAAAAAACAAAGACCCCGGGGCACAAGGCACACTGGAGTTCAATCTAGTAATATCGTATACCGATACGCCTTGTCTGTCAAACACTTTCATGAAAAACCGTGTTCAGTTGAATCAAAACCTGAATGATATCCACAACCGAAAAATATCACCTCGCCGTTTTTTCGTCGAAATGGCGGCGTATCTTGTAGTTTTCAAATAAAGCCAAATCAGTCTCGTTCATGCACCCAGCCTCCCTACACCGTCTTAAACACAATCTGGGCGCGCTTCTATCAGCGCCGCTAATCACATTTTAAATTGATTCATCTCGTTTGTGTAAAATCGGTGGCGCGAGCAGGCGGTCCAGTCCCTCACGACGAAACCGCCACTCGCGCCCCACTTTTTGTGCTTGCAACCGGCCATCGCGAACCATATTGTAAATCGTCTGATGGCTCACCTTCAGCAACGCAGCCACTTCCGGCAGAGCCAAAAAGTCGGGCTTCTCCCCGGCGGCTCCGCCATCGGCGATCCCCCTGCTGATACTCTGGATCAAGCGAGTCGCTTCCAGGCTAAAGGTGACCTCGCCGCAAGCTTCGCATTGCTCCGCCGGTATGCCGCTGATCGTCAGCGGATGCTTGCCGCCCCAGTTTGTCTTGACGCTGGTGGTAATCTCTTTTACTGCGCCACCGCACATCAAACATTCATTCATCATATTCATCCCCTCTAGCGATTTCGCCGCACCCTATTGAAACGACACTCAGATATCCGATTCCACATCTGTCACCGTCTGGACTTCGCCGGGTGGATGAATAGTCGCACGCAAGGCGACCCAATATCATTTTTACAAAAAGATACTGGACCTCATCTCTCTAAACCACTTCCGATCAGCTAACTTTCGGCAATGGTTAACCTTAAAATGCAAGCGACACTTTCCTAACCGGAGACCACAGCCACAAGGGCAAGGAAGTTTGTTTGCTTTTCGCTTCTTAATCGCTAGCAGTTCAAAAATCAGCCGAACTAGTGCGCGATCTTTTACGCCAAAATATGCGCCGTCCTCTTCAACAATGCCCTTTTCGCCATGCTTCAACTCGCCAAAAACAAAATCGCTGCCCGTTCTTATTTTTCGAGTGACTGCAAACAAATAGGGAACAAGGCACCGTTCTGCAAACCCAGACAGAGAAGGATTCACTGCGATTTCTCGAAGCAATCGCAGCGGTGATCCCAGACAAATCGTGTCAGAGCCTCGATTAATATGAAAATTACCATTTCGCGGGATCTTTTCGCCAAGCTCCTGAACCTCTGGAATAGCCCGTGGAAATTCACTCGGTATGTGAATCCGAATATAATATGATTCTTCAACTTCAAATCCATCAAATCCACGGGCGCCAAATGTGAAATCACCTTGCAATTCAATTCCCGGCTCTTTCCCTGGTACTATAGCCAGTCCGGGATACTCATGCAAAAAAGCTTCAAGCCCAATAGCAAGGAAATTATGCATCTGTTTCATTGGCGCCA
>JBGSKE010000471.1:0-2502 GCA_041741355.1 Negativicutes bacterium
GGCATTGACTCCTTTTTCCGGCGCCGACCCATGGGCTGAAACGCCGTGTGTCTTTACGCGAATCTGCGCTTTGCCTTTGTGCCCCAGCGTAATCACATTGTCGCTCGGTTCACAGATAATGCAATAGTCGGGGCGTAAGGACAGTTCCTGATATAGATGCTTGAGGTTTTCACCGTCACAGTATTCCTCGCAAACAGTACCGGTGACATAGAGCGTCTTATCCTCAGCATAGCCCAGTTTTTTAGCGAGAACGGCCGCATAAACGCTGGCGCCAAGCGCCGCCTTCATGTCCACGCTACCGCGGCCCCAGACATAGCCATCGACAATTTCACCGGAAAATGGCGCGACTTGCCATTCGTCCGGGTCATTCACCTGCACTGTATCCAGATGTGAATCAAAGTGGATGATCTTGCTACCGTTACCGATGCGTCCAGCAACATTTCCCGTCGAATCAACCACGACTTCGTCAAAACCCAATTTATTCATTTCAGCTTTTAGCAAAGCGGCCATCTCGCCTTCCTGATCAGAAAAACTGCGGGTTTGTATCGCTTTTTGTATAAAGGACAACATGTTTTCCGTCTCATTCATTTTCCATTTTCCCCTCCAATGAAATTTTGTTTTCATACGCCCATTAATATTGAATTTTTCTGGGTTTCTCCTCGAATTCCTGCTTTGGGCAAGTGTATCATGATTTCGATTTACAAACGCTTCGATTGCGCATAAAATAATAGTAGTTTCATTGGTTACGCTGGTGTTTAAACCGGCAACCAAATGAACTATATCGGTACAGGCAAGGAAGGGAAGATATGCTGCAAACGCTTAGTTTCAATCCCAAAGTGTTAACGCTTGGACAACGCATATCAGTCAGAAAAACATATGAATCTACAACATATTGCAGCGTCATGGAAGAAATACAGGATGATTCTCTGTCCATTGCTTTTCCGCTTTTCCAAGGGTTGTTTATGTATCCAAACTCAACTGACACTTACACGATCACGGTTCATTGCGAAACCGGCATTTTCACATTTGAATGCCGCTATCTCTCTCACACGACGACTCCTGTCGGCATGATCAAATTGAGTACTCCGACAAAAATGATTAAACTGCAAAATAGAGACACTGTGCGCATTAACGATTTCATCCAACTCACCCTAAAACCCAAAGATGGCAGCATAAAAATCGACGGCGCCACAAAAAATATCAGCGTTGGTGGAATGCTTATCATTACTCACAGCAAAATGGGTATTGGCGATGAGATTCATATCAACTTCAAATTAGCATCAATTAACAAAAGTTTAGACATTAATCTAAAAGGCATGGTTGTTCGAACAGCCGACCCCGCGGAAAAAACACAAAAGAACTTTTACGGCGTGAAATTTCTGGAGGTTGATGAAAAAATCAGCAATCATCTAACGCATTATATTTTCAAGCGCCAAGCTCAAATGATCAAGATGATGAGAGAAACCTAAACACGAGTATTCATCCCAAGCGCCGAAATTCTACCGCCAAGACAAAATAGCAAAAGCGCACCGCAAACAACAAAGACCACCGCCCGGTGGTCTCTTTTACGTATTAATGCCGGGTGCGGGCCTGCAGTCTCCATGGGTCAAATTCCATTGCTTGTCCACCTGCCATCAAAAAGGCAGCCTCATGAACAGTTTTGCCAGTCCCATCACGCGCTTAACTATACTCAATTTCTTTGCATCATAGGGTGGAAATAACAAATTGCTACTTAGATTAACGCTTCGTTTCAATACGCTTTTTTTATGGGAAAAAGTCAAAAAACTATCATAGCCATGGTAAGACCCCATTCCAGAATTGCCAACCCCGCCAAAAGGAAGATTGGAGTTGGCTAAATGGGTAAGCGTATCATTGATGCAAACCCCGCCGCAAGACACTTCCTGCAATACTTTTTCCGCCACTGCCGTGTTTGCCGTAAACAAATACAAAGCAAGGGGCTTCGGCAAATTTTCGATTTCTTTTATTGCTTGATCAAGGTCATTATAAGTCAGAATCGGCAGCACCGGCCCGAAAATTTCTTCGCGCATACTCGCTGCGTCCCATGATAAAATTTCAATCAGTGTCGGCTCAATATACTTCTGTTCTTCGTCATAGCGGCCGCCATAAACGATGCCCAGCTTGTCACTTTCTATAATATTTTTAATCCGGTTGAAATGCTTATGGTTAATAATCCGCCCGTAACTATCACTTTTTTGCGGATCTGCGCCGAAAAACTCGCCGATCGTTTTTTTCATTTCGGCAATCAATTCCGCCTTGATCGCAGCATGAACCAAAAGATAGTCCGGTGCTACACAGGTCTGTCCGGCATTGATCGTTTTGCCCCAGATAATTCTTCGCGCCGCAATTTTCACATCTGCACTTTTTTCAACAATCGCCGGGCTTTTCCCGCCGAGTTCCAACGTAACCGGAACCAAATTGGGCGCGGCGGCTGCCATTACGATCTTGCCAACCCCAACACTGCCTGTGAAAAATATATAATCA
>JBGSKE010000472.1:0-5778 GCA_041741355.1 Negativicutes bacterium
TGTGGCCTTCTTTTCAACCTTTTCACCTTTGCGATTGATCCTGGTGTAGGGCTCAATCGTCGGCAAACCGCCGATTTCGCCTTCTTTTAGCAGATTGCCATCGATCACGATCAGGCGCCAGCCATTTGCCTCCGCCAGTTCTTTGGCCAAGGCGGTTTTACCGATACCGGTCTCGCCGACGATTAAGGGAACCTCGCCGGTCGCCAGCACTAAATCCACGCTTTTGAGTGTATCCGCATAATTCATCTTTTCGTCTGCCTACCTCATCTTCAATTTTTCATCTACGGCAATTTTTTTCGCCTGTTTACTGCCATGCTGATAGATAAACATGGTCTTGTCGATGGGAAACCGGTCGCTGGTCTTGTCGATCGCGTTGCAATTTAAAAAATCCCTGACATATTTTTCCGCCACCGCTTCTTCGGCCAAGGCAGCCTGCAATACCTGCGCCAATTCCTCGGCAGTGATTTCAATTTTTGCCAGTCCATAATTGATCACCAAAATATTCACGCGCAAAAACGCCAGCAATTTATTTTTATCTAGATCATTGATAAACCGGATCGCCTGCTCATTCTGTCGGATTGCGCTAAGCTCTACTGTCGGGGTGGGGGATTTTATATATCGCAGCGCTTCATAACTGATGTCTACAGCCGCTTGTTGCACTCGTTCGCTGGGATCGGCGATAAACCGGATTGAGTCGTAGTTTTTGCTGACCGCCAGCTGCTGCAGTTCTTCGCTGGGATTGGGCGCATATTTTATCGCCCAGCCCGCCTGATCAATTGCCAGTTTTATTAGGTCTTCCGCTGGATTTTTAATATACGCCAAATTGATCCAGCCATCCGTGATCGCTTTGACTTTCATCTCTTCCGTCGGGTCCGCGATAAATTGAATCGCCCGGACATTATTGGCAATTGCCGCTTCTTGCATCTCGCGGCTTGGCGAGTCTATATATTGTAATGTCAGGCCGTTTTTGCGGGCAGCCAACAGCTTCATCTCGTCGGTCGGATGATCAATATGGGCGATTGCATTCGGATTGATGCGGATGATTTCCAACAGCTTCGCTTGTTCTATCATGCTACATTCCTTCTGCCATTATTTTGGAATAATCCTAAACAAAGTAATTATACCACTGCTTGGCCAAAAGCGCTGAATGCTTTCGGCAGATCCGAAAATTCCGGAATGCGAACCTGGCTTGCAGGCAGGAATCAGGTATCGGCTGCGAGAAATAAAAGATTATTCATATCGCGAATAAATAATCACACGGGGGCATGGAAAAAACATGGGTGTACTGTGGCGAAGGCTCATGCGGTCCATCGCCGAAACCGCCGGTCAATTCATTGCAATGGCTATGCTGATTGCTTTGGGCGTCGGCTGCTACTATGGCATGAATCTCGCCCTGTCCAACCTGATCCGGGTGCAGGAAACTTTTTACCGTGATACCCGCTCTGCCGACCACTATTTCCATGTGCAGCGCGCGCCAGTTACGGTGCTGCATTCGATTGAAGGCATCCCCGGTGTCGCACAGGCAACCGGGCGGATTCAGGCTGATTTTAAAGTAATGGATAACGGAGTTCCGCGCAGCATCGGTCGTTTGCTGAGCTTCGAACCCGCTGACACGAAACCGGTCAATGCATTTACAGTCGTTAGCGGGCCTGCCCCCACAGCGGAAAATCTGCAGGCAGATTTTGGCATTAAGGCCTATGTGGACTCGCAATACTTTGCCGCGCATCAGCTGCAGCTTGGTTCACAGCTAAACATTATCGCCCAGAAGCGACCGGCCGTAATCGTTGTGGCCGGTGCAGCCACCAGTCCCGACTACCTTTTTAAAATGCGCAGCAACCGTCATTTCCCGGATCGGCGCGACTTTATCGTCTTGCATGTTCCCCGGCGCTATGCCGAAAAATTATTGGACATGGAAGGTCTCGTCAACCAGGTTATGGTCCGCTATTCCGCCGGCGCCAATGCCCTGCTGGTGCAGGATAGCATTCAATCCCTGCTGAAACCGTATGGATTGGTTGCAGACTATACGCAACAAGACCAGGCCAGTGTGAAACACGTCACCTCCCAGATCAACGGACTCAAGTCGAGTTCCGCCCTGCTGCCTAGCGGTTTTTTTGCCGCAGCAGCGGGGATTCTCTACATCATCTTGCATCGGTTTATCAGCCTGCAGCACCACCAAATCGGCATCATGAAAGCGCTTGGCTGCGACACGCAAACCGTGGCACTACACTACGCCGCTTACACCTTGGCGGTTACACTGACTGGAACTCTGCTGGGCATAGCGGCGGGATCGGCTCTGGGTGCTGATTCGTTTGCGACCTTCACCGGGCTGCTCGCGCTACCGGGAAACTATGAGTCAGGTGGCACCGCGATGCTCGTCATCACTATCCTGGGTTCTATCCTGGCCGGGTTGGCCGTCAGCTTGTTTTCATCGCGCAGGATTGCCAGGCTTCAACCGGCAGAAGCGCTAAGCGCCGCAACAAACTTTGACCGTTCCAGACCAAATGGCAATTCCGCCGCCTGGCAGCAACATTTGTTCAGTTCCTGGAAAATGACGCTGCGCTCAATTTTCCGCAACCGTTCCCGCTTCGCTGTCACCGCAACCGGTTTGACCATGACGGTCGCGATGCTGGTTCTTGCCCTCTGTTATCTTGACTCGCGCCACTATTTGGGCTTGCGTTTCTTCGCGCAGGAAAACCGGTATGATTATTATGTAGGCCTGAATAACAGCATAAAATCCGCTGATGTGTTATATCTGCAGGATTTGCCAGGCATTCGGGAAAGCGAGCCGATTCTTGAAATCGCTGCCAATTTTGCCCCGCTGCACAATCAGGGCGAACAACGCAAGCCGAAGGAAGGCGTTCTTGTCGGCGTTAGGCCGGATGGTCGGCTACTCCACCCCTTCGATGCGACCGAACAACCGTTACGCATTCCCGAGGAAGGGATTCTGCTTGATGCCAGGATTGCGGAAAAACTCGAGTTATCGGTCGGCGACCGGGTCCAGGTACAGACACTGCCGGTACGGGGCGATTCCTGCCAGGACTCTTTCCTTGTCGTCGGGATCGCCAGACAGGACATGGGCGGCGTTTCCTTCCTGTCGCAGCAATCTGCCCAGCGCCTGATCCGCGAACCCAATGCAGTCAACGCTCTATTGCTGAAAACAGATTCACCCCGTTTGCCGATTCTGGAACAGCAACTCCTGGAGATTCCCGAAATCGCCTATGCCCAGAGTAAAGCGGGCTGGCAGGATATTTTCCGCCAACTGGTCGGCAGCATGACCTATTTCACCTACATCATGATTGCAACTGCCGGTTTATTGGGCGCCACTATCGTTTACCTCACCTCGCTGCTCAACTTCAGCGACCGTCAGCGCGAGCTCGCAACCCTACGCGTCATCGGCTGGAATTTGAATCAAGTTTCGTTGCTTCTGTTCAATGAGATTTTGCTTACGCTGGCGATCGCGCTAATGCTGGGAATTCCACTGGGGAGATGGGCCGGATTTTCATTCTTGACGGCTGCCAGCAATGAAGCCTTCACTTGGCCGCATGTCATATACCCTGCAACCTATTTCCTGGCGGCTGGTCTGACGGCGCTTTTCGCTACAATGGGTCACTTATTCGCCATGCTCTGGCTCAAGCGGCTTCCCATGGTTGAAGTCCTAAAAAACCGCGATTAACGAGAGAAATGAGGAGTGCCCGGAATGTTTGCCGCTGACAAACGAATAAACGCCTTCACTAGCCGCAGGAAGAGGTTAATTGCCGGCTGTTCCCTGGCACTGCTGTTCTGGGCGGGTTATGCCTACTTCAACGGAACCATTGAGGTGAGCACCGCCAAAGCAACGCGCGGCGCCATCTCGGTCACGGTCGATGAAATTGGCTATGTTCAGGCGGATGATGAATATGACGTTCTGGCGCCGGCCAGCGGCTATGTAAGCGAGCTGGCTGTGGAGCGCGGACAAATGGTAAACATGGCGCAATCAATCATGCTGCTGGATTCGCCGGAAATCGATTCCGTGCTAGAAACCAGCAACGCTGCCGCCAATTCGGTGGCCGCCTCGATCAACGAAGCCCGCAGCAACTGGCAAATTGCCCAGCATGAGCTGGCTGATGCTGAAAAGAAACTTGCCCAGAAAAAAACGTTGCTGACCGTCGGCGCGATCAGCCAGCAGGAATTTGATGACGCCAAACTTGCCTTGGATCGCTTGCGCAGCCGCGCCCTCTCGACCGGTGAAATCATTGCCAATCTTGAAGGTCAATTGGCAGCTCTGCGCAGGCAGCAACAATCCGCCGATCGCAAGGTGAATCAACTCGTCGTCAAGAGCCCAGCCGCCGGCACGATTATTTACCTGCTGCCCAAAGCCGGCGAATATGTCGCTCAAGGTACTGTGGTCGCCAAAATCGGCAAATCTGGCCGAACCCGTGTTAACGTGGATGTTCTCAGCGATAACATGGGCACGGTTGCGCTGGGTCAGATGGTGACGGTAACTTCACCGGTCCTGACACTGCCGGTCACCGGCACGATCAGCACGATCTATCCGCAGGCGTTTGAAAAAACATCATCGCTGGGCGTCATCCAAAGACGGGTCCGCGTGATCGCCGACCTGTCCGAATGGGGCAACCTGCGCTCCGGTTATGAGGTCAAAGTTTCCATTACCACCCGCGCCAAAAAAGACGCCTTGCTCATCCCGCGTGAAGCATTGGTAATGAACCCGCAGGGTCAATATGAAGTCTGGCGCGTATCTGGCGGGCAGGCAGAATGCCGCAAGGTGACCATCGGCCTGAAAAACCGGCAACACGCGGAAATCCTGGCTGGCCTCGAACCGCAGGATGTCGTGATCACTGCCAGTAAGTCGGTCATTAGTGAAAACACGCGTGTTCGCAGCAGTAATTGAAACAGTTGGGCGGTGAGTGATATTTTCGGCGATTATAGTAGCGAGGGCATCATGGCTCTCGATCTGCAGGGAAAAGTTTATGCCTTTAATACTTCCGCCGCCGAAATCCTGGAAATGCAGCAGGAAGAGGTGCTGGGGCAGCCTTTCGCGTTGAATTTTTTCAACTTTGCCGAGAACGATGAGTTCAATCAGATCATCCTGACCTTTTTTTTGCAGCAATACGCTGGCGATATGTTTGTTGTCCCCTATTTCACTGGCCAAACGCAAAAATGGCTATTTTTAAAATGCAGCCTGATTTACTCGGAACAGACCGAAATACCAGAGAAGATTGGCATGTTGGCGGTTTTTCGCGATGTGAGTCACATCAACGAAATCCGCAGCGTGCTTCAGACCGTCGGCGATTGGCAGAAGCACAAAAACAGCGATGCACTGGCGCGGCTGCCCATCTATCCCAATACTGCTCCGTTGGTGGGGCTGCGAAATGTTAGCAAAACCTATGCAGCCGGCGATCTGGCGATACAAGCCCTGCAGCCAACCAGTCTGGAGATTTATCCGGGCGAGTTGGTGGTCATCCTGGGCCCGAGCGGCTGCGGCAAAAGCACCTTGCTCAATCTCATCGGCGGTATGGATCATCCCTCCAGCGGCAGTATCCTGTATTGCGGCGTAGATCTTGCAGCTGCCGACGACCGCCTGCTCACCCGCTACCGTCGCCAGGAAGTTGGCTTCATTTTCCAGTTCTATAACCTGATACCGGACCTCACCGCCGGTGAAAATGTCCGCCTGGCCGCCGAGCTGGCGGATCATCCGTTGCCCCTGGCAGACGTCTTTCAAGAAGTGGGCCTGGCTGACCGAATGGACCATTTCCCGTCACAGCTTTCCGGTGGACAGCA
>JBGSKE010000473.1:0-5221 GCA_041741355.1 Negativicutes bacterium
AATGAAGTGTATCTGGTGGTTTGCGGACTGCCGGTCGAAATTAAGAGCAGAGCACTGTTCCCTGCAGGAGGCAATCAATAATGGCAAAAACAATCATGTTTCAGGGAACCAGTTCCCATGTAGGCAAAAGTATCCTGACCACTGCGCTGTGCCGGATATTCAAACAGGACGGTTACCGGGTGACCCCGTTCAAGGCGCAGAATATGGCGCTGAATTCTTATGTTACGCCGAGTGGCGGTGAGATGGGCCGGGCGCAGGTTGCCCAGGCCGAAGCGGCAGGGCTGGAGCCATCGGTGGAAATGAATCCGGTATTGCTGAAACCAACCGGTAATTCACGGTCCCAGGTTATCGTCATGGGCCGACCGATTGGTGTAATGTCGGCGTCGGAGTACCATGCCGGTTATAGTAAAAAGTTGCTGGGCGTAATTGGCGACTGCCTGGATGAATTGCAGCAGCGTTATGATATCGTGGTGATTGAAGGGGCCGGCAGCCCGGCTGAAGTGAACCTGAAGGCGAATGACATCGTCAATATGCGGATTGCGCTGATGGTTCAGGCGCCGGTATTTCTGATCGCCGATATCGACCGGGGCGGCGCGATTGCTTCCGTGGTCGGTACGATCAGCCTGCTGGAACCGGAAGAGCAGGACCGGGTGCAGGGGATCATTCTGAATAAATTCCGCGGCGACATCAATCTATTGCGGCCGGCTTTCGACATCATCCTGGACAAGACCGGCAAGCCGGTGGTCGGTGTCATTCCGCATCTGGAAAACATCGGCATCGACGACGAGGATTCGGTGTCGCTGGATGACAAGAAGAGCCAGGCCGGCAGGGAACTGGACATTGCGGTAATCCGTCTGCCGAAAATCAGCAACTTCACCGATTTTGACGCCCTGTCGCGCGAACCGGACGTTTCGCTGCGCTATGTCCGTCAGGGTGAATCGTTGGGTCAGCCGGACCTGATCCTATTACCCGGCAGCAAGAACACGACCGAAGATTTACTGTATTTGAAGGAGCAAGGCTACGAAGCGGAAATTCGGGCGCTGGCGGCGCAGGGAGTGCCAGTTGTCGGCATTTGCGGTGGCTATCAGATGCTGGGGCAAACTGTATTGGACCCATTGCACACAGAGTCGGAGCTGACTGAACTGGCCGGTATTGGGCTGTTGCCGGTCGTGACCACGTTTGAGGCTGAAAAACTGACGCATCAGGTGGAAGCGGCCCAAGGCGAGCAAACGCTGCTTGGGGTGAGTCGTTCGCTTACTCCGCTGAGCGGCTATGAGATCCACATGGGGCGGACCGAATTTGTCGGGCCGGTGTTTCCGGCGTTTGCGATCACCCGCCGTTCCGGCGAACCGGTTGATTTCGCCGATGGGGTTGTCAGTGAGAACGGCCTGGTGCTCGGGACCTATATCCATGGAATCTTTGACAACGATGAATTCCGCCGCTCGCTTCTTGATGCCCTGCGGCTGCGTAAAGGGTTGCCGGCGCTGGCCGGGCAGACGCTGACCTACTCGGCCCAGAAAGAAGCGGCCTATGACCGTTTGGCCGATTTGGTGCGGGCCAACCTGGATATGGCTGCGATCCGCCGCGCGATGGGACTTGCCCTGTGATCACTCCGGCGTGGATTTATCCGTTGTCGCTGCTGTTTGACACGCTTGTCGGCGATCCGCGCTCCAACTTGCATCCGGTCGCGTTGATCGGTCGGCTGATTGCCTGGCTGGAAAGCATGCTATTGGTAATTAGCGACAGTGCAATGAAAAAGCGACTCAAAGGGGCTGTATTGGTCGTGGTCGTATTGGCGACGACCTATGGCAGCTGCTGGTTTTTGCTTGCGCATTTGGCGGGTTATTTCAGCCCGACGATGATCATAGTACTGGAAGCTTTTTTATTGTCATTTACCATCTCGCCGCGCAGTTTGTCGCAGGCCGGCCTGCAAATCCGCGGGCGGATTCTGGCCGGCGATATCGCGGACGCACAGCGCCAGGTTGGCATGATTGTCGGTCGTGACACGCACAATCTGGGCGAACGGGAAATCACCCGGGCGACGGTGGAAACCATGGCCGAAAATATTGTCGACGGGATTGTGTCGCCACTGTTTTTTGCCTGGCTGGGCGGCGTGCCGCTGGCCTTTCTCTATCGGGCCGTCAATACGCTGGATTCGATGATCGCCTATCGTAATGTTCGCTACGGCGATTTTGGCATGGTCGCCGCCCGGGTCGATGATGTGTGCAATTATATTCCTGCCCGGATTACCGGGGTGTTGGTGATTATCGCCGCCGGTTTGCTGGGCCGCAATGCCGTCGGGGCGGCGCAGTCGATCTGGCGTGATGCGGCCAAACACCCCAGCCCCAACAGCGGCATCAGTGAAGCCGCTGTTGCCGGTGCACTGGGCATCCAGCTGGGTGGGTTGAATTACTACGGCGGCATTGCGTCGCAGCGGGCTACCATGGGATTGCCGTTGCAGGAATTGTGTTCCGCCCATATCCGCCAGACGGCTGGCATCATTTATGTCGTCACTTTATTGTTTTGCGGCCTGATTACCGGTCTGGGTTTATTGGGTTTTCAACACTGGATGGTGTTCTAGTTTGGAGAAAGTTGACGGGGTTCATGCATGATCAATGAATTCATTACCGCGTTGCAATTTTTGACCCGAATTCGCCTGGTGCGCGAGCCTGCCTGTGATGAACAGTCATTTGGCCGCAGCGTGGCTTTTTTTCCGTTGGTCGGCGTGATTGCCGGCGGCATACTGGCTCTGGTCGTGGTGGCAACCGGCGGTTGGCTGCCTGCAACCATCCGCAGTACGTTGATCGTATCCTTGTGGATTTTCATCACCGGCGGCCTGCACTGCGACGGATTGATGGATACGGCGGACGGCGTGCTGTCGGGTCGCTCGCCGCAGCGAATGCTGGAAATCATGAAGGATAGCCGGGTTGGCGCTTTTGGCGTAGTCTCGATGATCCTGCTGGTACTCTGGAAATGGTCGCTGATCCATGACATGCCCGATTCGTTGCTCGCACCGGCATTAATCGCCATGATGTGCTTCGGTCGGTTCGGCATGGTGTTGGCGATTCTGCGGTTCCCTTATGCGCGGGCCGAAGGCATGGGCAAGGCGTTTTCGTTGTACGCAGGCCGACGGGCGCTGCTGATTGCCGTTGTTACGGTGGCGGCAGTTCTGGCGCTATTCCTGCAGTGTTTTGGCCCAATGGTTGCCGGCAGCGCCTTGGCTGCAGTAGTTGCTGCATCGCTGTTTTCGCTGCTGTTTGGCGGCTGGTTGACAGGAAAACTGGGCGGCCTGACCGGCGACATGTACGGGGCGGCGACCGAACTTGGTGAAGTATTGGTGCTGCTGGTTTTTGTCCTGTCAGCCTATGTAAGATGATAGAGGTGAACTTGTGAGAGCGACTGTCCGCTGCCCCGGTTCCTGCGGTGAATTGGTACAGGGTACTGTAGCAGGGATGAATTTTTTGGTGACCTGCCCGGTTACGTTGTACTCCCAGGTATCGGTGGATTTATCGGCCGAATGTGAAACGCCATGGCGCGCTGGCGATAAGACGTTGGAAGCGGTCCGCCGGACGCTGGAATATCTGGAGTTGCCCTGGAAACAGATCGGTGTCCGGGTCGAATCCGAATTGCCGCTCGGCAAGGGGATGGCCTCGAGCAGCGCCGATATTAGCGCTGCCTGTTTGGCGACTGCCCTGGCGGCGGGCCGGCAGATCGAACTGGATAAAATTTGTGACATTGCACTGGCTATCGAGCCGACAGACGGGATTTTTTTGCCTGGCATCACGCTGATTGACCACGTAACCGGGAAAGTTCGCCGCTCTCTGGGAGAGCCGCCGGCGATCATGCTGGCGATTTTTGATGTTGGCGGCGAAGTCGATACGATTGATTTTAATCTGCGCAGTGATTTGGCTGCCCTGAACCTGGCTAAGGAAGCTCAGGTGCTGGATGCTTTGCAGATGGTAGAGGAAGGGATTCATAGCGGCGATTGTTCATTGATCGGCGCTGGCGCCACGCTGAGTGCGCTGGCCAATCAGGCGATTTTGTTCAAACCGTCGCTGGAAGGTATAATAGAATTATCCCGTTCGTTTGGCGCGGTCGGTGTAAACGCTGCCCATAGCGGTACGGTGATCGGCGTACTGTTTGATATTGCTGCGATTGCTGGAATAGAAAGCTGTGTGGCGGAAATCTGCCGCCAATATCCGGATATCCGGCATTTTGGCCAGGCCCGGTTGACCAGCGGCGGACTATCAGTTGTGGAGGGACCCGGTAATGTCGGATGAGTTGATTCGCTATCATGGAGGAAACATCTACGCTGCCGCCCGCGATAGCGGTCTTGCGGCGGCTGATTTTCTCGATTTTAGCGCCAATATCAATCCCATGGGGTTGTCGCCGCAGGTCCGTGCGGCGTTATTGTCGTCGCTGGATTCGGTTGTTTGCTACCCCGATCCGGATGCGGTGGCGTTGAAAATGGCGATTGCCGCTGCTTATCAGGTTCCCGGCGATTGGATCGAAACAGGCAATGGTGCGGTGGAATTGATTTATTTGCTTTGCCGGGCGCTGTCGCCCAAACGGGTTTTGCTGCCGGCTCCCACATTTGGCGAATACGCGGGAGCGACGCGGGCTGCCGGCTTACCGATTAGCAAAATCCCCCTGTCTGCCGAGGCAAACTTTATTCCTGACATTGCGGCGATCAGCGCGGCCATGCAACCTGACGATCTATTGTTTTTTTGCAACCCCAACAATCCCACCGGCGTCATTAGGACCCGTGAACAGCTGGAACCATTGATCGCGCAGGCAACTGCGATTGGCGCCCATGTAGTCATTGACGAGTCCTTCATTGATTTCAGGCCGACAGAACGGGTCGAGAGTTGCCGCGGCCTTGTCGGTCGCTATCGCGGGGTCACAGTATTGCACTCGTTGACCAAGTTTCTGGCAGTACCAGGGTTGCGACTGGGGTTTCTCCTTGGACAGCCTAAACTTGTGCAACAGCTGGAAAAAATGCGCGACCCCTGGAACGTCAATGTGATGGCGCAGGTAGCCGGCGTGGCCGGACTACAGGATATGGCCTATCGGCAGGAAACCGTTGGCTTGGTTGGCCGGGAAAAAGATGCTATGGCGATTGGACTGCAGGCAATTCCCGGCATCAAAGTGTTGCCGCCGTCAGTGAATTTTGTTCTGGTTGATCTCGCTAAAACCGGCTGGAATGCGGAGTTGCTGCAGC
>JBGSKE010000474.1:0-1940 GCA_041741355.1 Negativicutes bacterium
CGGCAATCATATTGCTGTGACCTTTATGGTTGATATGCTGCCAGGCAGGGTGCGGACCGCGTTCCGCATCCTGTCCTATGTTCTGTCGATGGTCTTTTTTATCATTATTGCCGTGCAAGGTATAAAAATGATTCAAATGCAGGTGTTTCAGATTTCGCCGGCGATGAGTTTGCCAATGAAACACGTTTATCTGGCTATTCCACTTAGCCTGTTGATCATGACGGTTCATTCGTTTGCGGGAATGTTTGATACATTTTACGCGGACGAGGCAGAGCGAGGTGCAGCAAAATGATTTCTTTACTGTTCGGCTCTTTTTTTGCGCTGCTGGTCATGGGGTTGCCAATCGCTATTGCCATCGGTCTGACGGTTCTGGTCGTTCTGTATACGTTTGATATTCCGTTAATTGTGGCCACGCAACGCATGTTTGCCGGCACCGATTCGTTTCCGCTCGTCGCGATTCCGTTCTTTATCTTGGCCGGTGATTTGATGGCAAAGGGTAAAGTGTCGGAAAAAATGGTTCAGTTTGCCGATGCGTTGCTCGGTTTTGTCAAAGGCGGTTTATGGGTTGTTGCAGTTCTGGCCTCAATGTTTTTTGCCGCGATTTCCGGTTCCGGTGCGGCGACTACGGCTGCGGTGGCAACGCCGCTTTTGCCGGAGCTGACAAAGAAGGGCTACGATCCGGCCCGCTCGGCGGCGCTGATTGCAGCCGGCGGTTGTATTGGCGTTATCATTCCGCCATCAGTGCCGATGGTTCTGTACTGCGTCATCGCCGACCAATCTGTGGCGCGGCTATTCCTGAATGGCTTTTTGCCCGGTGTGATGATGGGGGCGATCTTGATTGGAATTGGCCTTTATATTGCCACAAAGCACAACTATCCGCATGGCGCTGAGTTTTCGCTCAAAAACATCGCTCGGACGTTCCGAGATGCCATTTGGGGACTGGCCACGCCGCTAATTATCCTCGGTGGGATTTTTTCCGGTTATTTCACTCCGTCGGAAGCGGCAGTCATCGCAGTTGACTATGCGCTGCTGGTATCACTTTTTATCTACCGCGACATGAAGTGGCGGGAAATCCTGCAGATTTTCATGCGGTCAGCGATTACCATGTCGATCATCATGTTCATTATTTCAACTTCGGCTGCGATGGGCTGGGTCATGGCGAATTGGCAGATTCCCAAGTTGATTGCCCAGAGTGTGCTGGAGTTTTCCAACAACAAGTTCGTACTGATGCTATTGATCAACACGGTGATTTTTGTGGCCGGTTTCTTTATGGAAACAGCATCCGCGCTGATTTTGCTGACTCCGGTATTTTTGCCGCTGGTGCAACAGCTGGGCATCGACCTGATCCACTTTGGCGTGATCATGGTTTTGGCGTTGTCGATTGGCATGGTTACGCCGCCGGTCGCGATCAACTTGTATGTGGCAAGTACCGTGTCCGGGCTTTCTATCGAAGAAATCAGCAAGGCTGTCATTCCGATGGTGATCGGTCTGCTAATCGTCCTGTTGCTGGTGACTTACCTGCCACTAATGTTTAGCGGCATGATATTATAGCGATAGCTTTCTTGAAAGATTTCCTCACATCCTGTATAATATAATTCGTTGCGGGTGTGGTGGAATGGCAGACACAACAGACTTAAAATCTGTCGGTCTCACGGCCGTGCCGGTTCGAGTCCGGCCACCCGCACCAATAGAAACAACGGGACCTGAGCGCATTGCTCAGGTCCTTTTTTTATGTGCGCCCAGCATGGGCGCTTACTAGTCGGTGAAAGTCCGATACGGGGGTTGATAGTGCCAACCGATAGCTTAAGACAAGGGTGTCCGCCGTGAGGCGGAATCTGAAGGAAGTCGGCGGCAAAGCTCCGGCCTGAGGAACACGAACACCATATAGGCATATGTTCGCTGGGTGAGTTTGCATAACAAAACGAAGCCCAAAACTATCC
>JBGSKE010000475.1:0-3358 GCA_041741355.1 Negativicutes bacterium
GCTCCCACTGCCCGGCGCCGCTCTCTTTGCCAACCAGCGCCGAAGCGCCGGTGCCAAATGCGGCAATCACCATTGCACTGGCAAACTGAACCATCGTGGCGATTCCCACGGCGGTAAGCGCCACGGCGCCAAGACGACCGACCATCGCCGTGGTCACGACGCCGGTGATCATAACACCCGACATTTCTAGTACAACTGGCCAGGCCAGCGACAGCACTTGCCATCGCATCACTTTTCGCAACGAATTTCGCATGGTGGATCCTTCTCTCAGCGCATCCCCCGGCTAGGTTCCTGTTTGCCAGAGACACCTATAAATTGTAGCAAATTTTTCGCATCATTTATACACTTTTCAGATTTCCGAAAGGAAATCGGCGATCCATGCCGAAAAGAACAAACATGGAAAAGAATTTATTGTTTGCCCTTGATATCGGAACTCGCAGCATCGTCGGCATGATCGGCGAAAAAACCGAGGCCGGCATTCGCGTGCTAGGCGCGATTCGCCACGAACACACGACCCGGGCCATGTTGGATGGGCAGATCCATGACGTACCGGAGGTCGCCAAAGTCATTCGGTCGGTCAAAGCGAAATTGGAAGCAGAGTTTGGCCCGTTGCACCAAGTCGCCATTGCTGCAGCCGGACGCGCGCTTTCCACTTTGAACGCCGCCGCCGAACTGGATGTGCACAGCAAAGGCTATTTGACGCTACAGGAAGAGCGAACGCTCGAGCTTACAGCGATTCAAGCCGCGCAAAAGCAGCTGGCGACGACTCGGGTGGTCAACGATCCAGCCAGTTACTATTGCGTCGGCCACAGCATTGTAAATTTTGCGCTGGACGGCACGATTATGAAGACCCTGGTGGGTCAGCGCGGTCATAAAGCCACGGTGGAAATCATCTCCACTTTTTTGCCCCGTCAGGTCATCGACTCGCTGCAGGCGGCGGTGATGGCGGCAGGCCTGGAAATCGGCACCCTCACCTTGGAACCGATCGCCGCAATCAATGTGCTGATCCCGCCGACCATGCGCCATTTAAATTTGGTTCTGGTCGACGTAGGCGCAGGCACCTCGGACGTGGCGGTCACGCGTAACGGCTCGGTGATCGGCTACGGCATGGTTCCTGTCGCTGGCGACGAAATCACCGAAGAATTGTCCGGCCAACTGCTTCTGGATTTTAAAGTGGCGGAAGCGCTCAAAAGACGGCTTGGCCGCAATGTCAAAAAGTTGAATTACGTCGATATTCTGGGGCTTAAACACACTGCGCCGCCTGCGGATATAATCCGCAATATCACCCCGGTTGTCACCGATTTGGCTCAAGCAATCGCCGCCCAGATCATGCTGCTGAACAATGCCGTTCCCCAGGCGATTTTGCTGGTCGGCGGCGGCTCCTTGACACCGCTGTTGCCGGAAATTTTGGCGCAAATCATGGATATGCCCAAGGATCGGGTCGCTGTTCGCCGACCGGACGCGATCGAAGACGTACATGGCGTTACCGCTGACTTTTGCACGCCGGATGCGGTTACCCCGCTGGGCATCTTAAAAATCGCCGGCGCTGAGACATTGAATTTCCTCAATGTCACGTTGAATGGCCAGTCACTGCGCCTGTTCAATCTGGGCGGTCTGACCGTGGGCGATGCCCTGCTGGCTGCCGGCATCGACGCGCGTAGTTTGAATGGACGCCCTGGCATGGGCATCACGTTGAACATCAATGGCGAGCGCAAATTTATCGCCGGCTCACATGGGCAATCGGGACAACTTACCGTCAATGGCAAACCGGCGCTGTTTAGCGATTCGGTTAGCGAAGGCGACGCCATTCTGGTCGAAAAAGGATCGGATGGTGTGAGTCCTAGCCCCTGTCTTGCCGAACTGGTTGAACTGCCGGCGGCGTTCCCGATCCATATCGAGGGCAAGCCTTACCAAATCCGGCCGCTGATTTTCATCAACGACCGAATCGCCACCGCTGAACAAAAACTGTGCGACCGCGATCAAGTCGTCTGGAGTCCGGCCGATATTGTCGACCGGGTTTTCCGCTCAGTCCGGTTTGAGTTGGAAGCAAAACGCTTTCAATATATCGTAAACGATACGGAGCGCACCCACTCGGTCTGGCCGTCATTTGTCGTAAATGGGCAAGCTGCCGAGTCAACCACTCCGGTTTCCCCTGGCGACCAGTTGACCTTGATTCCGCCGACTACGCCGGACCTTGGCAAAGTAATCGGCTTCTGCGAACAAGACATCGAGCCGATCGAGGTCATCTTCAACGGAATCACTTGTAGCGTGCCCACCCGCCGCTTCAGTCTTACGCTTGGCGGCGTGGCAGCCGGCTTGGCCGATCCCGCGCCTGACGGCGGCATTATCGAATTCACGTTGTCGCAAAGCAGCCAACCCACGCTGGCCGACGTTCTATTGGCGGCCGAATTTAATCCCGGCGACCTGCCGGCTACCGGCGGCGTCATGGTTGTTGTTAACAACAAAGTGGCTGAATACACAGCCATCGTTAAAAACGGCGATAAAATCGATATCGTGACCAAAGAATCACCAAAATAATAATTGGGCGAAAAAAAGCAGGCCTTTTATTGACCTGCTTTTTTCGCCCGGTCTTGCCGGGTCAGGTTGCAAGGATACCGACAGAGACCTAGCACAGGGTCTGCAGAGTTCCGGCATCTTGTTGCTCCCTCATTATCTTTATTATAACACAAACAAAGTCGCTCGCGATGTAAACTTTTGGTTAAAATAGTTATTTTTTTATTTTCAATGTAAAGGTGGGGAAAAAATGACACAACAACTTCAACGAAAAGTCGCCCTGGTAACCGGCGGCGGCACTGGTATCGGCCGTGCAGTATCACTGGCTCTGGCAGCTTTGTCGATCGACGTGGCCGTCAACTATTCCCGCTCTCAGCAAGATGCGCTGGATACAGCCGCCGAGATCGAAAAAGCTGGCGTCCAGGCAATCACGGTGCAGGCTAATGTCGCCAAGGACGCGGAAGTCCGTGCGATGGTCCAGACGGTTGTCGATCAGTTCGGTCGGTTGGATTATGTCGTCAACTGCGCCGGTACGACAGTCTATGTGGATATGCCTGACCTGGAAGGACTGAAACCGGAGTTTTGGGACGAGATCATGGATGTCAACGTAAAAGGACTGTTTTCGGTCTGCCGGGCCGCCGCGCCGCATCTGAAGAAAACGCGCGGCAGTATTGTCAACATCACTTCGGTGGCCGGCATTACCGGCATGGGCAGTTCGATCGCCTACGCCGCCTCCAAAGCCGCCGCGATCAGCGTGACCAAATCCTTGGCGCGGGTTCTGGCGCCGGAAGTGCGCGTCAACAGCGTCGCCCCGGGAATCGTGCTGACCCGCTGGGTCGAAGGC
>JBGSKE010000476.1:0-4112 GCA_041741355.1 Negativicutes bacterium
GCTAATCACCCCCATCTACTCGATCAATAATTTTTCGCGATAAACCATGCCGCCACTTACGCTTAAATCAGTTCAAAAAATAATTAATCAATATTAATTATCAAATAGTTGATTATAGCGTATAATTAACTTAGGGATACAAATTGATGGATGGTGTATAAATCAGTGTTAGTGGAGTTGAAAAGATGACAGCTGATATCGTTTTTCTTGCCGGACTCCTATCGTTTTTTTCTCCCTGCACTTTGCCGTTGCTGCCGGTATATTTTGCCGAACTTGCCGCGGCAGCAGACAGCTCTGGCGTGGTTTCCGGCAGTAGGAGCAGCCTCGATTTACGGCTGATCCTGCGAACCCTGCTGTTTGTTGCCGGGTTGTCTACCAGTTTTGTTATTATGGGTTTCGGCGCTGGATTAGCCGGGGAGTTGCTTGGTAGTCAGTTTTTCTTGGTGGGGTGCGGTATTCTGGTGATTGTTCTGGGGATTCACCAGACCGGGCTGATCCGGTTTCGCCTTCTCGAACGGCAGAAAAAGTGGGAGTCAAACAGGAGTCCCCGCCCGGGAATCATCGGCGCGTTCTTGCTTGGATTTACCTTTAGTTTTGGCTGGACTCCCTGCGTGGGGCCTGTACTGGCAACGGTGCTGGCGCTGGCATCCAATCAAGGAGAGTCATTTGGGGCAGCTGTTTTGATGCTGGTATATTCGGCGGGACTTTCACTGCCGTTTGTCTTGCTGGCGTTTTTGGGCGCCAGGGTGCTGGGAAAACTGAAGAAAATACATCGTCATTTACCAAAGATTCAGGTCGCCAGTGGAATTTTGATCATCATCATGGGCGTGCTTTTAATGACAAACAATCTGAATGTATTGACGATCGGTTTTTAATATAAGGGAAAGGAATTGAAAATATGAGAACGATTATAAAAATGTCACTGGTGTTAGTGCTGACGCTGTTGCTTGCTGGTTGTTCCGCAAATCGGGCGGAAGAGAACGTCGGGATCGGCAAGAGCGGAGCTGGAAATGCGGAACAGACCCAGACTGTAAAACCGGCGAATGACGAACGCAAGGTTATCAACTTCAAGCTGAACGATCTGAACGGAAAAGTTCATTCGTTGTCGGATTATCGTGGCAAGAAAGTCTATATCGAATACTGGGCCAGTTGGTGTCCGGTCTGCTTAAAGGGGATCGGCGAGTTTGAAACTTTGTCCAGGTCCTATGAAAAATCCAGTGATGTCATCATTCTGTCGATGGTTGCTCCCGGAGCGTTCGGCGAAAAATCTTCGGCTGATTTTGCCGGCTGGTTTGCCGAACGAGGCTATAAGTTTCCGGTTTTGCTCGACGAAGGCGGGTTGATGGCCAGACAGTTTGGCGTGAGAGCGTTTCCGACCTCACTTTATATCGGTTCTGACGGAGTTCTTGTCGCGGCGGTTCCCGGGCAGTATCCCAACGCTAGCATCAAGGCGAAGATCGCGGCCATGAAGTAGCGATATTGTTGAAAAAGAGGAGGATGACCGGTGAAAAAATCTCTGGTTGTTGTTTTGACGGGATTGATTATCATAACAGTAATGGCAGCGATCAGTGGCTGCGGAAAGGGGTTAACCATGAATACGAATAACGCGGATAATAAGTCTAAAACAGTCAATAAGCCGGTGCAACCGCCGCTTGGATCAGGCCACAGGGAAATATGGCTTGCCGGAGGATGCTTTTGGGGGTTGGAGGCGTATCTGGACAAGCTGGACGGCGTCGTCTACGCCGATGTGGGATATGCCAACGGCAACACCGAAAATCCTACCTATGAGCAGGTTTGCTACAGCAACACCGGGCACGCCGAGGCGGTTTACGTGCAATATGATCCGCAGCGCATCGATCTTGCCACGTTGCTTGGCTATTTCTTTAAAGTGGTCGAGCCTACCAGTCTGAACCGACAGGGTAACGACCGGGGCGCACAGTACCGCAGCGGCATCTATTATCGAGATCCTGCCGATAAAGCGACAATCGACCAAGTGGTTGTCAATGAACAAAAAAAATACTCGGCCAAGATTGTCACGGAAGTCGTTCCGCTGCGCAACTACTATGTCGCAGAAACCTATCATCAGAAATACCTGGTGAAAAATCCGAACGGCTATTGCCATATCGATTTGACAAGCTTGGATAAGGATCCGCTGAATAAAGAAAATGTGAAAGCAAAGACAGACGAGCCGGCGGAAACGGTTGTGGCCAGAACCTACAAAAAACCTGCGCCTGAAGAGATCAAAAACAAATTGACCGATCTCCAGTATCAGGTGACGCAGAAAGAGGGGACTGAATCGCCCTTTAACAATGAATACTGGAACAATCACGAAGCGGGAATCTATGTTGATGTGGTTACGGGAGAACCGTTGTTCAGTTCCAAGAACAAATTTGATTCCGGCACCGGTTGGCCCAGCTACACCCAACCGATAACGACAGAGGCTGTAACAGTTCGCAAAGATAAAAAGCTGTTCATGGAACGGGTGGAAGTGAGAAGCAGCCTAGGTGACAGCCACCTCGGACACTTATTCAATGACGGACCGACGGACCAGGGCGGCTTGCGCTACTGTATGAACAGTGCGTCACTGCGATTCGTACCGTTGGCAAAAATGGCGGAAGAGGGTTACGCTGAATTTATTCCGCTGGTGAAGTAGTAATTTCTGCAATGGCTGTCAGGTTGAATAGTATGATATAATTACCCAAAACATTATCGCGCAGGAGGCAATGAATCAAGCATGACAGTCAAACATGACGAATTGGTCCTGGTTATCGATTTCGGTGCGCAGTACAGCCAACTGATCGCCCGCAGGGTTCGGGAATGCGGCGTGTACAGTGAAATCATACCGTATCACGCATCGCTGGCGGAGATTGCCGCGAAAAAACCGAAAGGGATCATTTTCTCCGGCGGGCCAAACAGTGTCTACGGTGAAAAAGCGCCGCACAGCGACCCGGGGATCTATTCACTGGGGGTTCCCGTTTTGGGGATCTGTTACGGTATGCAGTTGATGGCGCTGCAACTCGGCGGCGAAGTGGCCCGGTCTGAAGCGCGCGAATATGGTCATGCGGACTTGAACCACGATGTGGAAGCGGCTTTGTTCAAAGGGATTGCTGCGCCGACGCCGGTCTGGATGAGTCATGGCGATTCGATCGTGCGCCCGCCTGCCGGGTTTGTCGTATCGGCCAATACATCCAACACGCCGACGGCGGCGATGTCCAATGCTGCACTCAAGCTCTATGGCGTTCAGTTCCATCCGGAAGTAGTGCATACCCGTGAAGGAACCCCGCTGCTGAAAAACTTCCTGTTTGGCATTTGCGGTTGCAAGGGCGACTGGAATATGGGATCCTTTATCGATATGGCCGTGGCGAAAATTCGCGCTCAGGTCGGTGACAAGAAGGTTCTGTGTGGTCTTTCCGGCGGCGTCGATTCTTCGGTGGCTGCGGTATTGGTTCACCGGGCGGTTGGCGATCAATTGACCTGCGTATTTGTCGATCACGGGTTTATGCGCAAGGATGAAGCCAAGCAAGTGGTGCATACTTTCCGCGATGAGTTTCATATCAACCTGGTCCACGTCGATGCCACCGAACGTTTTATGAACCGGGTGGCCGGCGTGACCGAACCGGAAAGCAAACGCAAGATCATCGGCGAAGAATTCATCCGGGTATTTGAAAGTGAAGCTGAAAAAATCGGCGCTTCCGACTTCCTGGTGCAGGGAACCTTGTACCCTGACGTGATTGAAAGCGGTACCTCGACAGCGGCGGTGATCAAGAGCCACCACAACGTCGGCGGCTTGCCGAAGGACATGAAATTTGCCCTGGTTGAACCGCTGCGGGAGTTGTTCAAGGATGAAGTCCGTGTATTAGGCGCCGAGCTGGGTCTTTCGGAAGAAATCGTTCAAAGGCAGCCATTTCCCGGTCCGGGTCTGGCAATCCGGATCATTGGCGAAATCACCGAAGATCGCTTGAACATCCTGCGGGAAGCTGACGCGATCGTGCGGGAAGAGATTCGCAATGCCGGCCTGCACCGCAAGATCTGGCAATCGTTTGCCGTACTGCCGGCGATCAAGAGTGTCGGCGTCATGGGCGATGAACGAACCTATGCCTACACGATCGGCA
>JBGSKE010000477.1:0-2119 GCA_041741355.1 Negativicutes bacterium
GAAAACTGTGATGCGCCTCGTCGATCACCGCGCCGATGGCAAAGCCGCGCGAGCGGGCAACCAAAACCAACGCGTCGATGGACGGCAGTTCTTCGCTGCCGCTGCGGGCTTTGCGGCTGGCCTCGTTGGCCACGGCCACGCTGGCCCAGGTCGTTACATACACGTCACCGGAATGCAAATCGCCCGGATTGCGGTCGATAGTAGGGTTTTTGATCCGCAGGGCGGGAAACTCGCTACGAATGACCCGGCTCGCTTGATCGACCAGCCCGGCAAACGGGGCAAACCAAAACCACAAGATTGGCGGCGCGGCGATTTCGCCGTAAAGCAGGCTAAGATTTTCGGCCACAGTACCGGCCATCAACGTTTTGCCGGTACCGGTCGGCGCTTCAAACAGCACCGCGCCCAAATCACCAACGATGACGGCCCGACTTTGTTCGTAGGTAACGGTGGCGCGAACCTCGGCCAGATTGCGCAGGCAGCGCGACAAAATCGCCGTAGCATTTTCCACCGCTTCGGTCTGAAACGGTTTCAGCACAGTTCCTGCCGTTTTCACTGTCGTCATGGCCGCACCGCCTTTCCAAACCGCAGCATCAGATATTCGGGGATTTTTTCCACCCGCACCGGTTCAAATGCCACGATCTGACGCACCAATCCCGGTTGCCAGCTGTAAATCACCGCCGACGGCCTAGAGGCAGCGGACCATTCCTGGAGCTTGCGCCGCGCCGCCGCATCCAGTTTGGCGATGTACAGGACATCGGGGCTATCCTCGCCTTGCAGCAGCTGGATCGGCTGGGCCGGCTCATACGGCGTGACCGTGCCGGAGTGGATCAGTTGCAGCGCCAGCCAAATCTGGTCGTGCCGCAAATCGATCGCCAGCGTTTCCGGCAGTAGTTTTTGCGCCCGCAGATAGGCGAAGCCGCCACCGGTTCCGGCCTGCTTGCCATAACCTGCGATCACGCCGCTCACCCGGGGAGCGCAGACATCGCGGCAAATATTTTTGTCCGGTTCCTTTTCTGTCGCTTCTGTGCTGGAAACCATGATGAAACCGCGGTCCCCGCCATCGGTGGAGTTCAGTTCCAACACCGCCTGCGCCGTGGTGCCCGAGCCGGCGAAGAAGTCCAGTACCAGACCGGTTTTGTCCGGTGTGGCCTGGGCAATCAATTCTTTGATCAGGCTGGGCGGCTTCGGATAGTTGAAACTCTTGCGGCCCATGATCGCTGCCAGCGCTGTGGCCCCTTCCTGATTGGTGCCGCTGATAAAGCTGTTCCCCGCCGCGTAGGCATCCGCCTCAGATTTTGGCACAATCCAGCTGCTGATCGGCTGGGTCGCGTTGCGCAGGTCCGCCTTGAACCGTTTGAACGCCGGACGACCGAACCCAACCGGTTTTCCTACCCAAAACTCTAAATCCGGCAACTCGCGGCGCAAAATCGGCGTTTTGCCGGCTTTTGGCACATCGCCGGCATCGATGGCTGCCAGCAGTTCCTCCAGCGTCGCCCAGGTTGCCACCCGTTGTTCCTGCGGGAATAGAATCTGGCCGCGACGGATAAACTCTTCCATCGTTTCTGTCTGCACGCGCTGTCCCGGTTTGAGGCGTGACTCGGAGGCATACACCCAAACCCGGTCGGGGCTGGGCGGATAAACAATTCCGGTTTTTGGATCAACCAGCGGATAATACAAATTGGGCCGTTCTTGATAAGAAAACCCGAGAGTTAAATCAGAAGTTCGCCAGTCCCCGCGCGGGTCGTTATCAGAATTGCTGTACATGCCATACGATTTTTCATAGCCGAGAAACTGGAATTGCGGGCTGCTGTACACCAGCACATGTTCGTGGTCATTGCTGAGGAAACAGTCCTGATCGGCATTTGACCCCTGTCGGGTACGCCAGACGAATGAGCCGCGCCGCATGCCGTAGAAGATCTGGTCCAGCAGCAGCTCCAGCTTGGCCCGGTTTTCATCGTTGATCGAAACCAGCAGCACGCCGTCCTCGGCCAGCAGGTCCTTGGCCAGCAGCAGTCGCCAGTAGAGAAACTCCAGCCACTTCGAATGCCGGTAGGCGTCATCGCTGCCGAGAAACCGATCGTTGTAGATAAAGTCCTTGTTGCCGGTATTGTAGGGCGGG
>JBGSKE010000478.1:0-3562 GCA_041741355.1 Negativicutes bacterium
CGAAAAAGTACGATATCCACATCGTTGACCGGGTGGGCGGCGGCGATTCGTTCGGCGGCGGCCTGCTGTATGGTCTGTTGCAGGGGATGAGCAACCAACAAAGCATCGAGTTTGCAGTGGCCGCTTCCTGCCTAAAGCACACCATCCCCGGCGACTTCAACCTAGTCAGCGTGGCAGAGGTGGAAGCGCTGATGAAAGGCGACGGTTCGGGTCGGGTCCAACGTTAACTGCGCAAAGCAGGAATTGCGTTTCGCAACGTAGAACGAATTAGTTTATGAAAAAGTTGCGCTTGCTTCGTTATTCAATTATGTGGGTGTTCACGGTTGCCGTTTTGGCAGTCGCTGTTCACCCTTGTTTTTTTGCGCCGGTGGCTTTGGCGGAATCGAAAAAGATCCGGGTCGTGATGGATGACAATTATCCGCCTTATGTTTTTCGCGATGCCGAGGGACAATTGGGCGGCATCTTGGTTGACCAATGGGCGCTCTGGGGGAAAAAAACCGGTGTAAAAGTTGAGCTGACGGCGAAAAATTGGGCCGATGCCCAGCAAGAAATGGCCGAGGGAAAACATGATGTGATCGATACGATTTTCCAAAATCCGGCGCGAGACAAGCTGTACGATTTCACCAAGCCTTATGCCAAACTGGATGCAGTTATATTTTTTAACAAAAATTTGCCGGGAATTACTGATTTGTCCTCGCTCAAGGGATTCAATGTAGGCGTGAAACAGGGCGGTCATTCGACGACTATTTTAAAACAGGCCGGTATCACCGGAATTGTTGAATACCCCAGTTACGAAGCAATGGTGCTGGCGGCCAGGGATCGCAATCTGTTGATTTTTATCATGGAAAAACCACCGGGACTTTATTTCCTCTATAAACACGGATTGACCGACCAACTGCGGATTTCCGAACCTCTGTATTCGGGTGA
Organism: Negativicutes bacterium; assembly: GCA_041741355.1. Lineage (GTDB taxonomy): Bacteria > Bacillota > Negativicutes > UBA1444 > UBA1444 > UBA1444. The sequence goes on from JBGSKE010000478.1 coordinate 928, forward strand.
ATTTCGCCGGGCGGTGCAAAAAGGCGATCAATCTATGCTGAAGCTTGTTGAAGAAGGGTTTGCCAAAATCAGCAAAGCCGAATTGGATGCGATCGGTCGCAAATGGTTTGGCGATGCGCCAGGCAAGCCCACAGTTGATTACAGACTGTTAATCGGAGTTTTTGGACTTGTGGCAGTCGCTACCTTTTTATTGGTTGGCTGGAACTGGGCCCTGCGCAGTAGCGTGCGACGGAAAACCGCCGCATTGGCGGCAAGTGAGCAGAAATTCCGTGAATTGCTGTTAAACCTGGCGATTGGCGTGATTGTACACGATAAGAACGGCAAACCGACACTCTGGAACATGACGGCGTTACGAGAACTGGGACTGTCGGAAGAGCAGTTGACCGGCGCAGCGTCGCCGCCTGCTGGTCGTGAATACATTGCGGCTTCGGGGAACTTTCTGAACGAATCGTTGCTGCCAGTTCAGTTGGTTCTGACTACCGGTGAAGCATTGCGTGAGTTTAGTATGGGGTTGCGGCAAGCCGGGACCGGCGATAAATGGTTTCAGGTCGATGCGTTTCCTGATTTTGATGATCAGGGTCGGATTGAACAAGTTGTGATGACTTTTATTGATGTGACAGCTCGGAGGGAAACGGAGCAACGACTGACCTACATCAGTTTTCACGATGCGCTAACCGGTGTCTATAACCGGGCATATTTTGAGGAAGAACTGCAGCGGTTGGAAAACAGGCGCAACGGACCGGTCGCCATTGCCGTCGTCGATGTTGATGGTCTAAAGAGAATTAATGACACATGGGGTCATAGTCAGGGCGATAAATTGTTGGTGAAAGCAGCGCAAATTCTGCGCCATGCCGTGCGCAGCGAGGATGTGGTGGCGCGGATCGGCGGCGATGAGTTCGCTATTGTACTGAAGAATACCGAAGAGAGCGCTGTGGCTTTGATCTTTGAACGTCTGCGGCAGGTGTTGGAGCAGGAAAAGGTGAAAACGGAAGACCTGGCGCCGCTTAGCCTGTCTTTTGGCTATGCGTTTGCGACCGGGCCGGAAATTTCTGCAGTTGAGCTGTTTAAAACTGCCGACAACCGCATGTATCAGGCAAAATCTCGTCGTTACGCGGAAAAAAAAGAGTCGGATCAATAGAAAAGAGATGGTGTCGATTCAAACGACACCATCTCTTTTGCTTGGATAGGTTATTGAGCTTTAGCCGAGAATTGCCTTTAGGTCTTGCTCCGGCGTGGTGATTGGCATCAAGTTGAGTTTGTCGTGCAACACCTGGAATACGGCAGGCGTGAGGAACGCCGGGGCGGAAGGGCCGATCCGGATGTTGCGGACGCCGAGGAACAGCAGGCTGAGCAGGATGCAGACAGCTTTTTGTTCATACCAGGATAGCACCAACGAAAGCGGTAGACCGTTGACGTCAGTTTTGAACGCGTCGGCCAGCGCCAGGGCGATTTTGACCGCCGAGTAGGCATCATTGCACTGCCCGATATCCAGCAAACGCGGAATCCCTTCGATGTCGCCGAACTCCAGTTTGTTGAAGCGATACTTGCCGCAGGCCAGGGTCAGGATGACACAATCCTTGGGTACCTGGGTCGCCAGATCGGTGTAGTAGTTGCGTCCGCTCTTGGCGCCATCGCAGCCGCCGATCAAGAAGAAGTGGCGAATTTTGCCGGCCTGGACCAGTTCGATGACTTTAGGTGCAGCGCCGAGTACGGCATTGCGACCGAAGCCGACCAGTATAGTTTTTTTCGGCTCGGTTTCCGGGAACCCGGGCGCCGCCAGCGCGGCATCAATCACCGGTTTGAAGTTGCGGTCGGCAATATGGACGACACCGGGCCAGGCGACCAGTCCGCAGGTAAAGATGCGTGATTTGTACGATTCAGCAGGTTTCTGGATGCAGTTGGTGGTCATCAGGATCGAACCGGGGAAGGCGGCGAACTCTTTTTGCTGGTCCTGCCAGGCGCCGCCGTAGTTGCCAACGAAATGGCTGTATTTTTTCAGGCCGGGGTAACCGTGGGTCGGCAACATTTCGCCATGGGTGTAGATGTTGATTCCGGTACCTTCGGTCTGTTTCAGCAACTCTTCGAGATCTTTCAGGTCGTGGCCCGAGACCAGGATCGCCTTGCCCTTGACTGCATTGATTCGGACCGGCGTCGGCACGGGATGTCCATAAGTGCCGGTATTGGCCTCGTCGAGAATTTCCATAACCCGAATGTTGACTTCGCCGCAGCGCAGCGCCATGCCGAGCAGCGCATCCACGCCGAGATTAGGCTGGGTCAGGAAATCGAGCGCTTCATGGAAGAACGCATTGACTTTTAGATCAACGATGCCGAGGACCCGCGCGTGGTCGGCGTAGGCGGCCATCCCTTTCAGTCCGAACAAAATCAGGTTTTCCAGACCGACCAGGTCGGCGCCGCGGGCGGCCAGGTCTTTGCTGAGCACCATTTCTTCGCCTTGCGCGACCAAACCGTCCAGATCGGCAGCCGGTTGCCAGACTGCTGGGCCGGTCAGCTTTTCCGGCGTTGCACCGGCTTTGAGTGCTGCCCCATCATACAAGGCTTTGGCGGTGTTGCGGACAGCGACTCCTTCGCGGATGATGCGGGCCAAACGGGCGGGATCAAAGTTTACATTGGTGAT
>JBGSKE010000479.1:0-3135 GCA_041741355.1 Negativicutes bacterium
TCCTGGGCCAGGGAGCGAAAGAAAAAGTCGATGGTCGTGCGTTGGCCCCGCGGGGCATGTCTTTCCAAAAGTTGAAGAGCTCCGTTCAAGTAAGCCATTTCACAGTTAGGCGGTATAATATAAACAAAATTGGCCTTGACCAGCATTCCGTCCTCAACTTGCAATACCTGCATTTTGGTGTAACGACCGATCAACTCGGTGAGTAGGTTCTTGTGGTCCGGCGCCAGATGCTGCACCAAAACAAAAGCCATGTCGCTGCCAATATCGGCAGGCATAGCAGAAAAAAACGCTTCGAATGCTGCAAGCCCTCCGGCAGAAGCCCCGATGCCGACAATAGGAAACCCCAGAGCAGATTTTGCTTCCAGTTTTTGCGCTGCGGTCTTACCTGCGGCGGCTATTTCTTCCGTTGGGAAGGAACGGCTTCTTTTTTTTGCAGTCATACTCTACCCCTTTTAGCCGAGGACTTTGTATTAAACCAATTTTTCTTCATTTATCTAATTAATGCAACAATAGACCGTCTCATCGCCAGACAGTCTATATTCTCCCGCTCGATTGCGTTTCATCGGAAGAACTAAATCGTCCGTTTTGCAACCGCCGAATTATCTTTCCATATTGCGCATCGTACCCGTGCACATCGCATTTTTCAATGGCATTTATCTAAACCATGCGACCCGTTTATTTCAGGCTCCTTTTATATGCATCGGTTTCTACTTCAACTTTTGCAGTCAGCTCTTTGGGATGCAATTCGTTATACAAATCTTTGTCGATATCAAGAAGAGTTTCTTTTTCTCCAGTCATAATTTTGTGCGTTTCTTCTTTAGATTTTTCTCTGACTTCTCCCCGCTTTTCCTGGGTTTTCCCAGATAACACCTTCGCCTTATCCGGCAACTCTTGGATATTTTTCAGAAGTTCTTCCCGCGTTTCCTTGCCAGTTTTTGGGGCCAGCAATACACCGGCAACAGCTCCCACTGTCAAACCTATGGTGGCGCCAATCGCCACTTTTTTACGGACTTCACTTTCACGTTCCAGTTTAACTTTGGGCAACAAATCCTTTATCGACATATCTTTTCACCTCCCTATGCATCCTCGAAAGCAACCTATAAGGCAATTTCACAACATTTACTTCTTCGGTGGGATCGTAACATTTACTTCGACTTTCGGAGCGGTTGGAGGCGTTACAATTACGGCCGGAGGCGTCACATTTACGGCCGGAGGCGTTACAATTACTTCAGTCTTTTGAGGGGGGGCAGAACTAGCGCAACCTGCCATTGCAATTAAAACAAACAACAACGTATATATACATAGATTTTTTTCATTAGATTAACCTCCCATATTTATCTTTAATCTTCAGCTTTAAGCGATGACTATTCTGGAAATTACAGCTGCTCGCGTCTATTACTCACTTACACCTACGGATCACTTCCCGGTTTGAATATTCTTTGGCTAACGGACATTTTTGCGTCATTTGTCCGAGGCGCTTTAGTACGAGACAACTGGCACATTGGGCACTATTATTGACGTTACACATTATTTCTCCTCATCTTTCAACAATTTCTAGCAAATAGGTTCTTTAAGCGCGTCTTACAAGGCTCGCCGCCCTGAAATTAGGTTAACTACAAACATTATTACGGCAACTACAAGCAGAATATGGATCAACCCACCCGCGGTATATGACGTAATCAGGCCTAACAGCCACAGCACTACCAATACAGCAATAAGGTTCATCATGGTTTCTTCACTCCTCTCGGTATTTTCGATTAAATCATTTCCGGGCATATCCCGCAGTCTTTCGGCAAATTTCTAGTCCGCGGCAACACTTCTAGACACTAGCCCTCTATATATAGAATACGCCAACTTCACATGAGGTACATTAGTACGGCGAGACGAAGTTTACATAAGAAAACCGGGGTGCCTTAATAACATTGTTACAAAACTGCCCTGGTTGCTAATTAACGGATATTATTACGCCATTTTCAAATCTATTGGGCCTGTACGATCTTTTGTGTCAACTAGAAAAAATGACAATGTTTGTTTCGGCAGTGTGAAAGCAACAAAAAAACAAGCCAAACAGCCGGCACAATACTATTCGCCGCAATTATCAGCGGCCTTAAAACCGATCCTGGAACGTTTCGATTTTGTCAAATTCGTTTATACGCCCTCCCAGTTGGCGGAAAAATCGCCTGAACCGAAGTCCATGCGAACATAATTCCAACCTATTCAACTACGCTTTCAATTTACATCATTCACTTTTCCCTTTATGTCCACCCACATAATCCGCCCGTTCAAGGAAGGTTCCACCAGCCATCGACCCAGCATAAAAAATCGTTTTTTTGCCAAATCGCCCCCGAAGATCATCTACTACTCGATCCATGGCATGTTTCTTCTCTGCTCCGTCAAAAAACAGTTCCAACTGCTCCAGTCCTTGCGGCACGATTTTCCCGGCAGTAATATTTACAGATCGCACCGGTTCACCATGCCACCGTTTAATAAATTCCTGGCTTGTCGCTTCACTAATGAGTTCCGTTGAATGTTCTGGGCGAGCTAACTTAATCCGTGCAGTAAAACCCGCCTGAAAATTTCTATCCGAGTAGCCGATCCCCAAATATACCTCTTGGCATTTTTCCTGGTGTTTACGGAGCCTGGCGCAAACATCTCCCACCATTTCCTTGATGACGATCAGAATTTCTGCTTTTTCGTAGTAATCCCGCATCAATATCTGGTTTTTACTATAGGATTTTCTTTTCGGCCGTACCTTCTGGCTAAGGATGCTAGCATCCAAACCCCATGCGTGGTAATACAGCTGCAATCCCATTACACCCAGAGTTTTCTGCAACCGCATTGGATCGGCGTGAGCCAGTCCCTCAATCGTATAGATACCCATTTGCTTGAGTTTTTTATCATAACCTCTGGATATACCCCAAAACGCAGTCAGCGGCTGTATCCTCCATACCGTTTTCGGCACCATTTCATAAGTCCATTTGGCAATCCACGGCGGCTGCTTTTTGGCTTCATGATCCAGTGCTAGTTTTGCTAACAGCGGATTGTCGCCAATGCCGGCAGTCACAATAAGACCCAACTCTTCCTTCACCATCTGCAAAATGTCTGCCGCAATCACCTCTGCGGGCCCAAACAAAT
>JBGSKE010000480.1:0-1904 GCA_041741355.1 Negativicutes bacterium
GCGGAAGTCACCAGCGCCGCGGCGATATCATGGCCGATCACATCGGCGATATAACCGCGAAAGATCTGCCCAGGTACAACCCATTCCAGCAGATAAACATCGCCGCTGATCGTTTCGACCGGTTCGTAGATCGTTTGCACCGTTACGCCCGGCGCCGGCGGAAACTCCCGCAGTGTCGCTTTTTGCAGATCGCGAGCCAGCTTCAGTTCCTGGTTGATTTTTTGCTGCCGCTTGTGTTCTGCCGTCACGTCACGCAATGAAGCGATAAACAGTTTTCGCCCGGCCAATTCTACGATACTGCCGGTTTGTTCCACATAAATCAGGCTGCCGCTTTTGTGACGATAGACACAGGACAGCGGTTCATGGTGCCCGGCTGGCGACAGGCTGCAGCATTGCGACTTCTTAATCGTTTCAGCATCATCGAGGCTGCATTTCGATAGTGACTGCCCATGCAATTCGCTGCATTCAAAACCCAACAACTGGCAACAAGCAGGATTAATCTCAACGATTACTTTTTCATCGACATCAACCAGCAAAATCGCTTCAGCCGATTGCTCGATCAGACTGCGATAACGCTGTTCACTTTGCCGCAGCGCCGCTTCAGCCAGCTTTCGCTCCGAAATGTTGCGGGAAACGCCGAGCAGTGTCGTGGGACGACCAGCTTCGTCAGACAGCAACGTCGTCACAATCTCCACCGGGATGACTGTCCCGTCCTTGCACGTCTGGGCAAATTCCGACCGAGCGACTCGGTATGAAGTGTCGCCAGCCGCAAAAGCCTTTACCCCGTGCTGCAACAAATTTCGGGCATCCCGCGCCGACTCCGGCGTCAACATTTCATCCAGCGTCTGTTGCAAAACTTCCTCTACCGTATAGCCGCGCAACTTTTCTATCGAAGAACTGACATAGGTACATCGTTCTGTCGCCAGCTCCATCGTCCAGATCACATCATCGGTATTCTCGGCAATCAGCCGGCAGCTGTCTTCACATTGCCGTAACGCCACTTCCATCTCTTTTTCCCTGGTCACGTCGCGACCGCAACCGACCGTGCCGATCAACTCGCCCGAAGCATCAAAGAAAGGGGCTTTATGTACATTCAGCCGCAAAAACTCGCCCCGGACGTTGCCAAACTCTTCAAACTGGCCCGGTTGACGCGAATCCAATACGACCTGGTCCGAGTCAACACAAACTTCGCCAAAGGTATGCCATTCAGGATTTTTTGGATGTTCGTCCCGTTCGCGCGCAGCAAAAAACAAGTCCGTCTTACCGACCGGTTCATCGGTGTCGCGGGCTTGCAGCAAAACATCGCAGATCGCCCGATTGGCAAACAGATATCGCCCCGCCAAATCTTTGGCCCAGATCAGGTCCGGCGCATTATTGCACATCATGCGGAGCAGGGAGTACATATTCCGATAGATTTCCGTTTCTTGCGAAAGTTTCTTCTCTGAGGACAACGCATAGCCTCCCACAAAGGCAATTCAAGCTCCTGCTTGATTCGGCGTTGGTAGAAAAAAACCTTTATTTTTTTATAAGTATGTTGTTTTTTTAATGTTCAAATATTTAAGGGCTGCACGCAAACCATCTCCGGTCGCCTGCAGCCCTGACGCATATTGATTTTTCTGTTACATGTTGGCGATGATCGCCGCGCCAAACTGGGAGGTTTTCAGTTCTTTGGCGCCTTCGATGCCGCGGGCCAGATCATAAGTCACGGTTTTTTGCAGGATCGTTTTGCCGAGCGCCGCCTCAATCAGCCGCGCCGCTTCGCTCCAGCCCAGATAATCCAGCATCATCACGCCGGACAGGATCACCGAGCCGGGATTCATCTTGTCCATGCCGGCATACTTCGGCGCGTTGCCGTGCGTCGCCTCGAAGATGGCCGCCGCGTCGCCGACATTGGCCCCTGGCGC
>JBGSKE010000481.1:0-3302 GCA_041741355.1 Negativicutes bacterium
CCATTTTTACGCAAAAAAAACCGCTTTTTACTCCCGCAAGGATAAAAAACGGCAAATCTTAACGCATGTCATTTTTCCTTATTCATTTTTCTCTTCCAATATTTTCAACAGTTGTACGGCCCCCAGCACTGCCATTCGCGAAGCAAGATTATCGAACGAGACGCCCAATATTTCTTCCAGCTTCTTCTTGCGAAACATCAGGGTTTTATAGTGGATGGACAATCGACTGGCCGTTTCCTTCAAATTCTCACTGACCAAAATGCTTTCCAGGGTAACCAGAAGTTTCTTTTGTTTTTGTGGGTCTTGTCGCAGCAGATTGCCCAAGGTACGATCCACGTAATCATGCAACTGTTGCTGATCGCTGATAAATGGCAGCAACTGCAATAGACCGATATCCAGATAATGAAAGATCTTTTGCAGCGGCCAGATTTTTCGGCCGCTGTAAACAGCAGTCGCCGCTTGTTGGTAATGGACCGGCAACTCTTTTAAGCTTGGCGCCCGCTCGGCGATTCCTGCCGTCACCGCCAAATCCGGCACATGGCTCTCGATGACCCGGATTATTGCCTGTGCTTTGAAAAACTGCTCGGCTTTTGCAGCCGCTTGCGTTTGACAGTCGAAAGTAAAAACACATAGTCCGTCCGGGCTCTCCCAGGCAAAACACGAATCCATTGCCAAGACATCACTGATCGAGTCAAGCAGCGGTTGATAAACTTCACGCCGTTCGAGCCAATAATCACGCGATTTTCCCTGATAAGACTTCATCACAACCAAAAAGCAGTCAAATGGCGACATTGCACCGGCGCCAAGCATCCGGGCGCAATTGGTCACCAGCTTGGCTGATGGATTGATGGACTGAAGCAATTGGTTCAACAGTTCATTCTTTTTTCGCCGCTCATAGGAGGCAACCAGCAGGCGTTCTTTGCGGCGCAAGTCGGTTATATCCACATAAGTTAAGAGATAAAAACAATCTACCGTTAATCCGGTAACCAGAAAGGACCGAACACTGCCATTTTTACAGCGAATTTTAACTTCTACAGGACTGGGAGAGCAGTTCGGTTCTGCTTGCTTAATGGCTGCTCGAAATTGATTAATCACATTACTGCGATAGACTTCATCAGGAAAAGCCATCCTCCACCAATCATCAACGTTAGGCAAATCCGCCGATGTATAGCCGATAACTTGTTCAAACTGCTTGTTCACAAACAGGATCTCTCCCGTTATTCTGCTGGCATAAGACAAGGGTACAGGCACATGTTGGACCAGTTGCCGAAACCGCGCTTCACTTTCCAGCAGCGCTGCTTCCGTCCGCTTACGATCAACGGCGCCGGCGATTTGCGAAGCAACAATGGCAAGAAAATTTAGATCTTCCGGCTGGAATGATCGTTCATTCGCCAGTGTCAGCAATGAAACGACGCCCAAAGCACTTCCATGCGAGTCGATCATCGGCGCACCCAGCCATTCCTTGAACGGCGATAAGCGAGAATCAACCTCCCCCGCCGACCGCAAGCTTTCAAATTCGCTGTCAGTCACCAAAACTACCTGCTTTTTTCGCATGACATACTCCGGCAGATACTTGCCGATCGCCCTTTTATCAGGAAAAACACTCAACTCATCCGCCACATAGGGCGCAACGATTTGCCCGTTTACTTCATCCATCAATAAGATTTGAAAATTATCCGCAGGTAGCACCCGGCTTATTTGCGTGTGTGCGATCTGATATATTTCCGCCAGCGATGCCGAGCGGGCCGCAGTTTCAGCGATACTCCGCAGCACATTCTGGATTTCAGCGCAACGCCACAAGATTTGCTCGGCCTGCTTGCGTTCTGTAACATCATTGACCAACGAACACAGTGCATTTTGCTTGCCCCATAGAATAGGAACAACACATACTTCCACATCACGAATTCTTCCATCGGCCAGTCGGTGCTGAAAATCAAAAAAACTTCGCTGATTGGACAAAACCAGCTTCAATTTCGCTTGAAGCGACTCCAGCGGCAGTGTATTGATTTGGTGCATGCGCATTTCGCAAAAACGCTCCCTGCTCCAGCCATAAAATTGTGCCGCAGCATTATTTGCAGCTAAAATTCGTCCATCTTCAGGGCTTATGATCAGCATTGCCATTGGGTGGTTCATGATCAATTGTTGATTCTTTATTTCAGCTGAATTCTCAGATTGCATCACCGTCATTCTTTTTGCACCTCACTATAAAAGCTCAAGCGTCATTTCTATAGTATAGGCAGAATGTTTCAGCCCAGCAAGTCATCCTCTCCCAATATTTTTTCTTGCCACTTATGTTGATCATTATCAGCGCTGCAGCTCACGCCTCCCTATTTCAACGCACAGAAGGAGCCGGATTTCTCCAGCTCCTTCGTTTTGTGTCGGTCACCCTGTTTAAACTGTCGCTTTTTAGTGAAAAACTGCGGGTTCAATCCGTTTTATAGACCATAGCCTTTCCATCGATCACCAATACACCATTCTGATTTGTAACGATAGTCCTGAAAATCAATCGGTTCTTAGCCTCAATTTTTTCAATAAGTTCGCAGGTTGCAGTGACTGTATCGCCAATCTTAACGGGCGCTTTAAACACTATTTCCTGCGACATATACACGTTGGTCGGACCAGGCATCACCGTGCCAAGAACTGCGGAGATAAAACCGGCGCCGAGCATTCCATGGGCAATTCTTTCTTTGAACATTGTCCCTTTTGCAAATTCCGCATCAACATGTATTGGATTAAAATCACCAGTTATGCCAGCAAAAGCATAAATATCGTGTTCGGAAACCGCTTTTGACAGGCTGCCTTTGTCACCGACTTTTAATTCTGCAAACGGAATCCCCTTAGCCATATTACCGATCCTCCTTTTTTGCGTCACATTTGTCCAAAGCGACCATCTCTCTTCCACCTAGCGGTGAAAAATTCTATCGCAATATCGCTCCCGAAATAACCATTCTTTGTACTTGATTAGTCCCTTCGTAAATCTGTGTAATCTTTGCGTTTCGCATCAAGCGTTCTACTGGATATTCACGGGAAAAACCATAGCCGCCAAAAATTTGCACTGCATCTGTTGTAATTTTCATCGCTGCGTCGGATGCGTACATTTTTGCCATGGCCGCTTCTTTGGCATAAGGCTTGCCAATCTGCTTCAGATAGGCAGCCCGGTAAGTCAATAGCCTGGCAGCGTCTAATTCGGTCGCCATATCGGCAAGCATGAACGCTATCGCCTGATTACTGCAAATCGGTTTGCCAAATTGTACTCGTTCTTTCGAATACTTGATGGCATGTTCCAAAGCTGCATGAGCAAT
>JBGSKE010000482.1:0-3176 GCA_041741355.1 Negativicutes bacterium
ACGGGATTGTTTCCGTTATCTTCTCGTAAGCTGGAAGGCGTTGTAATCGGGATGAAAAGTGGCGGTGCATGGAGTGAGCCGCCGACCTATCGTGCCCCGCATGACCTTGGGAAATTTGAGGCAACCCTTTCTAGTGATGGAATGCAGTTCGCCGGGAAAATTTATGATAGCAACGGAAAAGTTGTCGGCCCCATTAGCGGGGAACGCCCGGTTTCTCCGACAATAGCTTTGTCAGGAAAATGGTCAACCAGTGTTGGCGATGTTGCTTTAAAACGCACAGGGACACAACTTGGCGGTTTTCACTACGGCTTGCAGGCTGCTATTTCCGGTTCTATTGATTCAAATGGGAAAATCGCATTTTCTGTCATTAAAGAAGGGAAAACATTGGCCAAAATTGTTGGCTCTTTTGTTGGTGAGGGTAAAGTGTTCAAAGGTTGGTGGAGCGAACCGCCATCCCATATGCCGCCCAACGAAGCAGGGCGTGTTATCTTTCAATTTGCTGCGGACGGTTCTTTTTCCGGTACAATCTATAACGGACAGGACAAGATAGGGCTGATTCTCAGCGGAAAACAGAAGTAGACGATAATTTGGTCGATGATTGGGGGAGAAACGAATGAAAAAATGGCGGTGCAAGGTATGCGGCTATATTCACGAAGGGGATGCGCCTCCGGATGTTTGCCCATTATGCGGAGTTGGTCCGGAAGAATTTGTTCCTTACGCGGATGAAGCGGCTGCGCCTGGCTCCAAACCCAAACGATGGAAATGCACCGTTTGCGATTATATTCATGAAGGAGATGGCCCGCCGGATGTCTGCCCGATCTGCGGGGTGGGACCAGAAATGTTCGTGTTGCTGGAAGATGCGATCAGGCGTTTATCGCCGGACAGCGTTCTGGCCTCAACGGACGGAACTTCCCGCGCCGCCCTTGATAAGATCAGCTATGGGCTTTATGTCGTCGCCTCGATAAAAGATGGCAAACTGAACGGCCAGATTTCCAATACTGTGTTTCAACTAACCGATCCCCCCCTGCGGATTGCAGTTTGTCTGAATAAAAACAATTTGACTCATGAATTCATTTCTGAATCCGGCTGTTTTGCCGTATCGGTTTTGGGCCAGGAGCAGTTTGACATGGTGCGGAACTTTGGCTATAAATCCGGTCGACTGATGGACAAGTTCGCCGAAGTCAGCTATGTGTTGGGGCAGAACGGTTGTCCGATCTTGTGCGATTGCATGGCGTATCTGGAAGCGCATGTGCTGCCGGATAAAATCCTGGATGTGGGGACGCATCGCCTGTTTGTGGCTGAAATTACCGGCGGCATGGTCGTAGCAGAGCGGACGCCGCTTACCTATGAGTATTTCCGGGAAAATAAAAAGAAAATGTAACGCGAAAAATATTTCTGCGTGAATGACAGGATTTTTGTGATGGACTCCGAACTTAACTAGAGGGAATTAATGATGAGAGGAGTTCATCAGGCACAAAGGCGTGTCATGATTTGTAAGAATTACGAATTGTGGACGTCTTTTTTCCTGCCGCCAGGTTACTATTAAGTAAAGATGGGAGAGGAAAGTATGGAGAGAAGGATCATTCAGGTTCAAGAGAAGTTGCCGCTAGTCCAAACAATTCCGCTAAGTTTGCAACACTTGTTTGCCATGTTCGGCGCCACGGTTCTGGTTCCGTTTCTGTTCAAGGTGAACCCGGCGACTTCGCTGTTGATGAATGGAATTGGCACGCTCATTTATTTGATTATCGCCAAAGGGAGAATTCCGGCCTACTTAGGTTCTAGCTTCGCATTTATTTCGCCGGTTTTTGCAATTATGGCCGATCCAAGTCTGGGAGGCTATGCTGCCGCCCAAGGCGGATTCATCATGTTCGGCGTGTTTTTTGTTGTCATTTCCCAGTTGGTCCGTGTGGCCGGAACCCGCTGGATTGACGTGATTTTCCCGCCGGCGGCGATGGGGGCGATTGTTGCCATCATTGGCCTGGAACTGGCGCCAGTGGCGACTGACATGGCGGGTCTGACGGGAAAACTGATTGAGCAACTCAAAATACCCTATGCGACAGCGGTTACTGTATCGATGTTTACACTGGGCGTGACGATTCTCTGCTCAATTCTGCTGCGGGGCTTTATGGCGGCGATTCCCGTGCTGCTGGGAGTTGTAGCCGGCTATCTGTTTTCGATGTTCATGGGTATTGTTGATTTCGGCAGTATTGCATCTGCTGCCTGGTTTGAAGTGCCTACCTTGTATTCTCCCACATTCAATGCTGGTGCGATGCTGATGATTATGCCTGCCGCCTTTGTCGTTTTGGCTGAGCATATCGGCCACCTGGTGGTTACCGGCAACATCGTGGAAAAAGATCTGGTCAAGGATCCTGGGCTGGATCGATCGCTGTTAGGCGATGGAATTTCCAACATTCTGTCCGGTTTCGCCGGCGCGACTCCGAATACGACGTATGGTGAAAACATCGGCGTTATGGCGATTACCAAAGTGTTTAGCGTCTGGGTAATCGGCGGCGCAGCATTAATTGCAATCGGTATTTCTTTTGTCGGCAAATTTGCCGCTATTATCCGCAGCATTCCGGTGCCAGTGATGGGCGGGGTTTGCATCCTGCTTTTCGGCGTTATTGCTGCAGCAGGTATTCGGATGCTAATCGAGAAAAAAGTCGATTACACCAAGTCGCGCAATCTTATTCTGACTTCCGTCGTACTCATTTCGGGCATCAGCGGCGCGGCGGTCAAAGTCGGTGCGGTGGAATTGAAAGGGATGGCTCTCGGAACGATCGTATCGATTCTGATCAGTCTGCTGTTCTATGTGCTGGACAAGTTCGATCTGGCCAATGATGGCGGCGCCGAGTAACGGAATCGATCAACAGAAAGCGGGGCCGGGTTGTTGGATAATGAAAACAACCCGGCCCCGTTCTATTGAATTGTTGGCGATTCCAATTTATTCGAGAGGATGGTTTTTGGCGCCGAAAATTCGCTCGGCGAATTCCAACCCGGTCGGCGTTGCCGCCAGACCTCCCATGCCGGTTTCACGCAGCTCGGGGTGCATGGCATGACCAACTGCGGCCATGGCGTCAATGACTTCATCGACAGGGATAACGCTTTTGATGCCGGACAAGGCCATGTCGGCCGAAAGCAGGGCGATCATTGCGGCGCCGGCATTGCGTTTGACACAG
>JBGSKE010000483.1:0-6208 GCA_041741355.1 Negativicutes bacterium
CCAGCGGTTTGCCTGTGGCCTTGGCCAGTTCCTGGGCCACCAGCGGCATGCAGGTCCGGCCCTGGCAGGGCCCCATGCCGCAGCGGCAGCTGCGTTTGATTTCTTCGGTGCTCAGGTTTCCCTCGCCGATACTCTGGCGAATTTCCGACAGTTTTATATCCTCACACCGGCAAATGATGATATCTTCGTCGAGATTCTCACTCATAGCGCCACTTCCTTTCGCCGCCGGATATTCCGCACATCCATCGCAATCGTTTTGTCGACCGCCAGCCACAGCACCGTCGTCCGGTTGGCCTGCTGCTGCACTCGTTGCACAGTCGCCGCGCCAACAGATTTTCCCGCCCGGTCGATCGCCTCGACGACTTCGCCGTTAACCGGCAGCGGGGCGAATTCATAGGGCATTTTCAGCAATGCCGCCGCCGGCGACCAGTTGTAGTCGACGACAAAAATCGCCAGACCGGGGCAGCGCGTGACACAGATGCCGCAGCCGTTGCATTTTGATTCGTCAAACACCGGTCGCTCGCTAATGCTTCCCGGCATAGTGATAGCTCCGCGCGGACAAGCTTCGGCGCAGGGATTGCAGGGAATCTGCTGAAAACATTCGATTACCGCCACCGGTCCCTGTTGCAGACGGCCTGGCGCCGGCAATACAGCCTGCAAATCTTCGGTCGTCGGAATTCCGTTGACTGCCAGCATCTTAGATCGCCTCCCCAAGCATGACTTTGCATAGGCCATTGCAGACTTTGGCGCTGACCGGACCGCTGCGCAGCGCATTCAGCTGCGCTTTCGCCTCGTGATAGAGGGCGGCAAAGTTTTCGCTCTGGTAACGCAGGGCAAAGGCCGCCGCCAGTCCCGCCAGTTTCCCCTCGACCATCGCCGCCGACGCTTCTTCGACGCCGGCCACATCGCCCGCCACATAGATATTGTGATGGGTCGTCAATAAATCGGCATTGCGCCAGGGAACATAGCCGCCGAGTTCCGGCACGAACTCCATCTTACAGCCGGCCTGCCAGAGCAGCTCGGTCAACGGGCTCAGGCCGACAGCCAGACACAGCCCGTCCACGGCGAAGTCGCGTTCCGTACCAGGGATCTGCGCCCATTTTTCGTCCAACTGGCAGACGGCAACGCCGTCCAACCGGTCGGTGCCATAGGCGCGTTTAATCGTGTGGCCGGTATAGATCGGCACGCCGCAGCGCTGGATTTTCGATGCATGGACCCAGTAAGCGCCGATTTTCGGCGCCGCCTCGATGATCGCCGCCACTTCGACTCCCGCCTGCAACAATTGGTAGGCGACAATCACACCGATATTGCCTGCGCCGACCATTAGCACCCGCTCAGCTGGCTTGACCCCGTAAACATTCATCAGGGTCTGCACCGCGCCGGCACCGTAAATGCCGGGCAGGTCGTTGTTGGGAAACGCCAGCGTCTTTTCCGATGCGCCGGTCGCCACAATCAACTTCTTCGGTTTAACCAGACAAAACGAGTCGCCCTGCTTGACCGACAGCACGCCGTCCGGGTAATAGCCGAGGGCGCTGGCGTTCTTCCATACGGTGACATTGGACAGCTGCGCCAATTGATCCATCAGTTTATGGGCGATTTCAAAGCCGCGTTCGCCAGCGTATTCTTCGCGCGAGCCAAAAAATTTATGCGTCTGTTTGATCAGCTGGCCGCCCAGTTCAGTGGCCCGTTCCAGCAGCAACACCTGCGCCCCCATTTCGGCCGCCTGTATCGCTGCCATCAGGCCAGCAGGCCCAGCGCCGATAATGGCGATATCTGTCTGTCTCATACCAGCTTCCCCTTCCCTTCCTGGGTTTCCACCTGCATGCCGGCGCGCAGGGGTTCGACGCAGACCCGGACATTGGGCACTCCGTCCACTGTCATCAGGCAGGAAGAGCAATTGCCAATCGCGCAGAACAAGCCGCGCGGCCTATGAAACCGGCTACTGTGACGCAACGAACGGACTCCTGCCGCATGCAGCGCCGCCGCAATCGGTTCACCGACCAGTCCTTCCACCGCTTTGCCATCAAAAACAAACTGTACTTTTTCCCGTACAGGGAAATCTAGAATCGGATGATTCTCGACACGCACTGATCAGTCACCTCCGTTTGAAACCTTGATTATAAAAAGGTATATATTGCACAAACCGTGCCAACCGGATAAAAAAATCGGCAATGCCTCATAGCACAGCCGATTACGCGATTTCATCTCTAGCTTATCCAGTAAAAATGGCCGTCACCACTGTCAGTTTTTCGTCATTTTTGTCGATTCTTCGACAGTCAGTTGCAAACTTTTCATTTTATAATACAGCGTGCTGCGAGGAATCCCCAGTTTTTTTGCTGCCAACAGCTTATTGAAATTCACTTCCGCCAAAACGCGGACAATCAGGTCCCGTTCGACAGCCTCGGTCGTGTCAGTGAGCGTCTGCCCTGCCACTGGTCGTTGTTGCCCGTCGCCGTGCAGTCCGCCGGCGGATTCCGCGGCGAGATTTGCCGGCAGATTGGCCAGTGTCATTATTTCGCCGTCGCATAGGATCACCATCCGTTCCAGTGCATTATACAGTTCGCGCACGTTACCCGGCCACTCATAGTCGAGCAAGGCCGCCATCACCGCCGGTTCCAGCCGGCGGATCTGTTTGCCGTGCAACTGGCTGAAATGCTGGATACCCCGGTGCACCAGCTCCGGAATGTCGTCTCGGCGCTCCCGCAACGAAGGCAGCGGAATCGTTACCACATTCAGCCGGTAATACAGATCTTCGCGGAAGTCCCCCCGTGCGATCATCGTTTCCAGATCACGGTGAGTCGCCGCAATCACCCGGATATCGACGTGAACGGCTTTGCCGCCGACCCTGTGGAAACACTGTTCCTGCAAGACGCGCAGCAACTTGACCTGCATTTCTTTTGGCATCTCGCCAATCTCATCAAGGAATAAAGTGCCGGCATGCGCTTGCTCCAGATAACCCGGCTTGCCTTTTTTGTCAGCGCCGGTAAACGAACCCGGTTCGTAGCCAAATAACTCGCTTTCAAACAGGTTGGCCGGAATGGCGCCGCAGTTGATCGCGACAAACTGACCACGCCGCTGGCTGGCGTTATGAATGGCCCGGGCGAACAATTCCTTGCCGCTGCCGCTCTCGCCGCGCAGTAGCACCGAAACGTTGGTCGAGGCAACCCGACGGGCCACGCGAACCGCTTCCAGCACCAGCGGACTATGTCCGTAAATCGCCGAAAACTCGTCCGCCGTGGCCTGGATCTTGTCGATTTCCTGGCGCAAACTCCTCACTTCATTGCCGGCTTCCGACAGTTGTTGATTCAAATTGACCACTTCGGTAATATCCCGCTCGGCGGAAACGCCACCGACAATCTTGCCATCCAGACGGACTGGCTGGGCATTGATCAAGACATGAGTTCCCGGACATGGTTTATGATAGGCTTCACGGACCAGCCGGCCATCGTGCATCGCCTGCGTAACCATCAGGTTGGAAAAAAACTTACCAATCGGCTGGTCGATGATTTCAGCCGACGCAATTCCATACAATAGCTCGGCTCTGCGATTCCAACCGATCACCCGATTTTCGGAATCAATCACACAGACGGCTTCCTCCAGCACATCGAGTAGCTCGTTCCAGCGGGCCGACTGCAACAAATTCTCCAACAGCAGTTCCTGACACAGTCGCCGCAACTCCGCAGGTGAACTGACGCTTATTCTATCCGGCAACAATGCTCCGGCCTGCTTCCCCATCCTCAACCGCCTCCGTTATCTACTGCTCATAAAAAAAGCTGTCGAACCCCTAATAGGAGTGTCGAGCAGCTCTGCTCTGTCAGTGACGAAAAACTGACACTATTATTTAGTATTATACGCGGCGGAGAATCGATTGACAAGCGGAAATTTAGTTCTCTAAATACCGCTCGTTGCTTTTTTATTAGTACAAATCAAACGCACTTGTCAGCAACCGTGAATAATCAGCAATAATAATTCTCCCTCTGATGAGCTCTTCAATAATTCCTTCTTTTTTCAATTTTGCCATCGCATGATTCAGGGTAACTCGATGAACTCCGAGCAATCCAGCTAATTCCATTTGTGACAGATTGCTTTTACAAACAATCCTACCTGTTGCAGATTGATCAGTTTCTCGTTCAACCATATAAAGGAGCATTTTGCATAATCTTTTCTTTAATGGCATAAGATCACTGGCCTGAATCGAAAGAAACCTTGTTTTGTTGGCCATACTTTCAACCATATTAAGCATCAAATTGGGATGTCTCAATAAAATTTCCTGTTCGATGCAGTTGCGGGAAAACGAATAGACCACAGACTCTTCAACCGCAACAAACAAACCCTCCATTGGTTTCCTGTCCCAAAACGGGGTCTCACCGAACAGATTATTCTTTTCAAGATACCAGACAATTTTCTCCGTTCCATCAGGTAATATTTTTGACAAACGAACTTTACCAGACTGAAGATAATAAAGGTGGTCAATTATCATGCCGTTGCCGATTATAGTCGCATTTTTTCTGTAGCCGTGCTTCTTTCCCAAATGAATCACGGACTCCCACACGGAATTTTTCGCATTGATCCATGGCGAAGAATAATCACGCACTATTGGCTTCGACACAATGCCTAACCCCTTTCATTTTATAATTCTTCCATTCTTCTATTTTGGGCAGATTCCTGCACCCAGCAAATTCAACTATTCTTACAATCAGATAGCAAGAGGAGCAAGCACATACTTTCCAATTCTGCTCATAGTCGACAGTTCCGGAAATATTCAAAAATTTATCGAATATGTAGTATATATTGCTGAAATCTCTCTAAAGCCATGTTAGTTTAGAGTTGCAACTTTATTTATGAAAGGATGATTGACTCATGACACAAACCAAGAAGCGTGTTGACGAAGTCGATATACCCGAAAGTATTTTATATTATGCGGAACACACTTGGGTCGCCCGTGATGGAGATCATTATCGGATCGGCATCACCGACTTCGCCCAAGACCAACTTGGCGAAATTATTTTCATTGAATTGCCTGAAGTCGGAGCAAGTTATCGTAAAGGGAAAGCCTTTGGTTGTGCAGAATCGACCAAATCAGTATCCAGTCTGTATATGCCTATCAGCGGCGAAATCGCACAAGTCCATACCGCTGTATCCGACACTCCCGAACTGGTCAATCAAGACGCCTATGGCGAGGGGTGGATGATTCTTGTGAAACCGACCAATCCTGAAGATGTGCAAGAATTGCTGTCTGCCGA
This sequence comes from Negativicutes bacterium, assembly GCA_041741355.1. Lineage (GTDB taxonomy): Bacteria > Bacillota > Negativicutes > UBA1444 > UBA1444 > UBA1444. Next base: position 5,244 of record JBGSKE010000483.1, read on the forward strand.
AAGTTACCGCCGCCAACTATCGTCCGAGTAAAGGAAGGTGTTTGCTATGAGAAACTTTGATGTCGCCGTCGTTGGCGGTGGTCCGGGCGGTTATGTAGCTGCCGTTCGGTGTAGTCAACTCGGGCAATCTGTCGCTTTGATAGAAAAGGAATCGCTGGGTGGCACTTGTGTAAACTGGGGCTGCATTCCAACCAAAGCTCTGCTTAAAAATGCTGAAGTCATTCACATGCTGAATTGCGGCAAGCACTTCGGTTTTTCTTGTGACAATAGAGCTGGGAACTATGAAATTGCCCATTCACGCAGTCGCCAGATAGCCAAACGTCAAAGCAAACGGGTTGAATTGCTGCTGAAAAGCCATAACATCCAAATAATACAAGGACAGGCTTCCTTTATCGATACGAATATTTTGCAAATTCAACCATCGGGGGAACAGGTCGTTGCAAATAATATCATTATTGCAACGGGTTCGAAACCTCGGAGCATTCCCGGCATCGGATTTGACGGGGACCGGATACTGACCGCCCGCGATGCATTGAAGCTAGACCGTGCCCCAGGCAGCGTCATCATCGTTGGCGCTGGACCCATTGGCATGGAATTTGCCAGCTTATGGAGTCGATTCGGTTCGGCTGTGACGGTAATCGAAATGATGCCTCACGTGCTTCCTATGGAGGATGTGGACATCTCACTTGAGGCCGGAGTATTTTTCCGCAACGCAGACATTGCCATCAAAACGGCCACCAGCGTATCTGCTGTGCAAGTCAAGGAAAATGGAGTCGAGGTTATCGTTAGCTGCAACGGCCTGGAAGAAGTATTGCATGCCGAAAAAATCTTGATTGCTACCGGCTTTGCCCCTAACACTGCCGAATTGAGCCTTGATATTCCAGGAGTAAAAACAACTCGCGACACCATTGCCATCGATGACAAAATGCGGACGAATGTCCTCGGAATTTATGCAATCGGCGACG
>JBGSKE010000484.1:0-8076 GCA_041741355.1 Negativicutes bacterium
GGATATGAATTTGGTCGTCTCGGGCAGGAAGCATTTATGGCCATCGAAGGTTGCCCCAAACCAGTCATAGCAGCAATCAATGGATTTGCCCTTGGCGGTGGCGAAGAAATATGCATGGCTTGCGATCTGCGGATTGCAGCGGAAAATGCAAAGTTCGGCCAACCAGAAATTAACCTCGGGATTATTCCAGGTTTTGCTGGAACGCAAAGGCTGACCCGTCTTGTTGGTAAAACAGCGGCCAAATATTTTATTTACACCGGCGACATGTTTGGTGCTGATGAAGCGTATCGTTTGGGGCTGGTCAATAAGGTTGTTCCGCTGGCTGATCTAATGCTGGAGGCTAAAGCAGTTGCAACAAAAATTGCTTCCAAGGGTGCTGTTTCGCTGAAAATTGCAAAGTCGGCTATTGATGTTGGAATTGAAACCGATTTCAATACAGGCAGTATCCACGAAGCAGAATTGTTTGGGCTTTGTTTTGCTACTGCCGACCAAAAAGAAGGAATGGCTGCTTTCTTGGAAAAGCGAAAAGCCGAATTTATTGATCGGTAAAGTGGGTGCAGGCACGCATTCAGAGCAGCATCCCTGATGCTGCTCTGAAACAAGAAAAAATATCCTACAAAAGCAGGGAGAGTGTTTTATGTACGACGTATTGTTGGTGCCTCTCGCGTTAGTCCTGTTTGGCGTGCTTGCATTTAAACGATGGAGCGCTATTATCATCGGCCCGCTGATTTCACTCCTTTTGGTCGTAGCAGCCGATATGCCGGTATTTAAATCCATGATTGGTCCCTACATGGCAGGGAGTGCCGCTTATGTAAAGAATTTCTTTTTGGTATTTATGGTGGGGGCTTTGTTTGGCGCAATTTATGAAGATACCAGAGCCGCCGAATCCATCGCTCGTGCAATGAGCAGGGTGACAAAAGGGCGCTTTACGGCGCCGCTTATCATGGTTATCACGGGAGTGCTGACTTTTGGCGGGATTAGCGGTTTCGTTGTGTTTTTTGTCATTTACCCGATTGCGCAGGAGTTATTTAAATCGGCAAACATAACCAGGCGGCTAATGCCGGCAGCTATATCGGCAGGATGCTGGACGTGGTCAATGTCTAGCCCAGGAACCCCAGCGATCCAAAATATCATCCCAATGCGTGCATTAGGAACGTCATCGATGGCGGCGCCTATTACAGGAGCAATTGCTGGAATCGCTCAGTTTATTATGATCTTTTTGTGGTTGGAGTATCGCGCAAGAAAAATTAAAGCATCGGGAGAAGGGTTTGTTGCTCAAGCCGGATATGATATGGATGCACAAAAAGTTGATGAGTCAGAATTACCCAATCCTTGGATAGCTATGATTCCACCGGCTGTTATATTGGTTGGATTCAATGTTTTCAAAATGCCAGTTGAAGGCGCAGTTCTGTTGGGTACATTGTTGGCAATTGGCTTGTTCTGGAAATACGTGAAAGGAGGCGCGGGTGCTTGGATTAATATCTTGAATAAAGGCGGAACCAACTCCTGCACCGCAATTCTAAACACAGCTCTAGTGGTCGGATTTGCCAGCATTGTACGTGAAACTGCTGGTTTTAAATCAATCATTGCCAGTTTGTTGAATTTGGATTTGCCGCCGTTAGTGTTTGTAGCGATTACTGTGGCAATTGCAGCTGGTGCTGCAGGGTCTGCTTCCGGTGGTATGGGCGTTGCATTTGATGCATTGAAAGAAACGTATGTTAGTTTTGGAGTTAGTTTGCAACATGTTCACCGGATTGCGGCGATTGCATCAGGAACACTGGATACGTTACCACATCAGGGGGCCCAGATTACTCTGCTCAATATTTGTGGGCAGACACATAAAGAGGCATATTGGGATATTGCGGTGACGCAGATTCTGATTCCTTTTATCGCATTAGCAATTGTGATTCCATTGATGCAAATGGGGATGATGTAAACAGATTGGTAATCCTAAAGTATTGAAAGAAACCTAAAAAATGGAGGAATAAAATTATGCAATTTTTTCAATTCACAGAAGAACAGGACATGCTGAGAAAAGCAGTACGGGAATTTGTCGAGGCGGAAGTAGCGTCCAAAGCCAAAGAATGGGATGAAAATGACGTCTGCCCGGTCGAGCTATGGCCGATGATGGGCGAACTGGGGCTGTGCGGCGTGTTTGTGCCGGAAGAATACGGCGGCGCCGGACTCGGGCACACCGAACGCGCCATCGTCTTGGAAGAAATCTCCCGGCACTCGGCCGGTCTCGGTATAGCCCTGATGACCCACCACCTCGGAACCGCCGCGATCCTCTACTACGGCACCGAAGAACAAAAAAAGAAATACCTGCCTGACCTTTGCTCCGGCAAAAAAGTCGGCGGTCTCTCCGTCACCGAGCCATCTGGCGGCTCCGACTTCATGGGCCAAAAATCCACCGGCGAACTTAAAGACGGCTCGTGGGTCCTGAACGGCCGCAAATGCTTCATCACCAACTCCCACATCGCCGACGTCGACGTCTGGACCGTCATCACCGGTCAGGATGAAAAAGGCCGCCCGGTCATGACCGCCTTCATCATCGACGGCGACGCCGAAGGCCACGCTCCCGGCCGCAAAGAACACAAACTCGGCCTGCGCGGCTCGGTTACCGGCGACGTCGTCTGTAACAACGTCAAGGTTGCTCCGTCTCAGATGCTGCAAAAAGAAGGGGCCGGCGCCAAGATCGCCATGACCACCATCCAGGAAGTCGGTCGGGCCGGCATGTCTGCCATCTGCGTCGGCATCCTGCGCGGCTGCGTCGAAGAAGCCGTCAAATTCTCCAGCGAGCGTATCCTCTACGGCAAGCCGCTGAACAAAATTCAGGCTATCCAAATGATGATCGCCGAAAACCGCGTCGAATACGAAGCGGCCAAACTGCTCACCTACCGCGCCACCGGCATGAAAGACGCGGGGCTTCCCTGCGCCACCGAATTCGCCATCGCCAAATACTACTCCACGGAAGCCTCCGTGCGCTGCGCCAAACGCACCATGGACTCCATGGGCGGCTACGGCATCGTTAACGAATACCCGGTCGGCCGCTTCCTGCGAGATGGTCTGGCCTCAATTCCTTCCGGCGGCACCTCCCAGGTCCAGCTGCTCATCACCGCTGGCGCCACCATCAGCGGGAAGTAGGCCCCATGGGACTCTCCATCGCTGTATGTTTAAAACCGGTGCCGGACCCCGCCCACTACGACAAAATCAAAATCGACCCGGTCAAAAAAACCGTCGTGCGGGAAGGCATCCCCACCATACTAAACCCCTGTGACAAACATGCGCTCGAGGCGGCCCTGCAACTGCGGGGCCCCGAGGGCACTGTCACCGTCATCAGCATGGCTCCGCCAAACGCCGAAGAAACTCTGCGCGAGGCTCTGGCCATGGGCGCCGATGCAGCGGTGCTGCTCACCGACCGCGCCTTTGCCGGCGCCGACACCTGGGCCACCTCCTATACGCTGGCTGCCGGCCTGAAGAAAGCCGGCCATTTCGATGTCATCTTTACCGGGACCGAAAGCGCCGACGGCGCTACCACGCAGGTTCCGGCCCAACTTGCCGAATGGCTCGGCTGGCCCCATCTGTGGAACGCCGTTGCCATCGAGCAGACCGGCGAAACACAGCTCAAAGTGAAAACCAAAGCCGAAAGCGAATGGTCCGACTACCAGGTCAGCCTGCCGTGCTTGCTGGCGATGTCGCGGGAGAGCAACAAACCCCGGCTCACCAGCTTGATGGGCGTGATGAAAGCGAAAAAGAAACCGCTCACCGTTTGGTGCAGACCGGACCTTGACGTCGACGACGCGGCTCTCGGCATGCAAGGATCTCCCACCCAACCGGGCGCCATCTTCGAACCGGAGATGGGCCGCAAGGGAACCCTGCTCGGCGGCGACGCCGACGAAATCGCCGTCCAACTCATCGGAAAACTGCGCAGCGCCGGCATCGCGATTGAAACCGGCGACGTGTGCGCACCAGGAGGGGGAGGAATATGAAAACAACAACTCCTGCCGACTGGAAAGGCATATTGGTTGTCGGCGAACTGAGCAACTGCCGGCTGCAACCGGTCAGCCTCGAACTGATCGGTAAAGCGCGGGAATTAAAACAAACCTGCCCGGCTGTCGGCGACGTAGCCGCCGTGCTGATCGGCAGCGGCATCGCTGCCGCAGCTGCGGAACTTGCAATCACCGGCGTCGACGAAGTGGTCCTGGTGGACCGGGCTGAATGCGCCCTGTTCCACAACGACTTATATGCGGCGATTCTAAAACAAATCATCGAGATGCGCAAGCCGGCAGTCGTGCTGTTTCCGGCCACCGCCCGCTACCAGGACCTGGCCTCGATGCTGGGCATCCGGGTGGACACCGGTGTTGCCGCGCACTGCGTCGACATCCGGATTAATGAAAAAGCGGAAATTCTGGCTGTAGTTCCGGCTTTTGGCGGCAAAGTGCTGGGCGATATTCTGTGTCCGGCGCACCGGCCGCAGATGGCGACCGTCAAGCCGGGGATCTTCCGGCAAGGCGAACCGGTCCCCGGCCATAAACCCAAACTGACCGTATTTGACGCTGGCAGTGTTATTGCTGATACGCTAAAGAAAACCCGACTGGTGGCGTTGGACACATCCAGCTGTGCGGTGCCGGAAGGGATTCCGCTCGAGAAAGCAGCCGTTGTTGTCTGCGGCGGTTGGGGGATGGGCTCAAAGGAAAACTGGGCACTGCTCGGGGAACTGGCTAATCTGCTCGGCGGCGCAGTCGGTTGTACACGGCCGGCGATTGACGAAGGCTGGATGACGGATGAGAGCACTATGATCGGCACCAGCGGCAAGGTAATCCGGCCGAAGGTGTATATCGGGGCGGCGCTGTCAGGTTCTTCGCACCATGTGTGCGGCATGAAGGATTCGGACCTCATCATCAGCATCAACAGTGATCCGCGGGCGGCGATCTTTGCAGTTTCTGACATCCGGATCGTCGGCGACGCCAAACAGATTCTGACTGGGTTGATCGAACGGATTCGCGCCATCCGCAGCGCATAATAAATTGGGGACAGTCCCCAACTAACCAGTCCCCAATTAACCTGTATATTGCGTGACAAAAGAGGGTTCTGCAGGGAACCCTCTTTGTTGATGAAAATGAGCAAAAAATGGAGGGATTTGGGTGAGCCTGAAAGCCAAGTTTGTCAGCGGCCTGATCGTTGTCTTGATCTTGACGACGCTCGGAGTGTCCGGGGCGATTTTTCGCTCAATGTATGTGGATGTGATGGCGCAGACGGCAACCAGCCTGCGTTCCCAGGCCGAAATGCTGTCTAGTGAAACAGCTGTTTGGTTTGCCGCCACCCGTAGCGCCGGAGCCACTCTGGCGGCCAATCCGCAATTAATCCGTGGCGCGGCTGGAGAAGTGCAGGATGTTTTGGGAAACCTGCAAAAAAATACGCCGGGATTTGAGTCGGTGTTCGTGCTGAACAGGGCCGGTCGCCTGACCCATATCTATCCATTCAATCAAAAACTGGTCGGGGTGGATTTTACCGACAGGGCTTATTTCAAGGACATCGTCGCCGGCAAGGACTTTGTCGCCTCCTCGGTCATCAAAAGCCGCAACACCGGTGCTTCGATATTTATCCTCGCTTATCCGCTGAAGGGTGCGGACGGAAACTTGCAGGGAATGCTCGGTCTGACGGTCGACATCCGCGCCGTACAGGAACGGGTAAAAAATGTGAAAGTCGGCGAAACCGGCTATGCGGCGCTGTTTGGTTCCGACATGAAGTTGATCGCCCACAAAGATGCCAAAATGGTGGATGAAGGAAAGGCCGTGCCGGAAGGCATTCAAAAACTGGTCAAAGAGAACGCGAAAGCGGTCATCGACTACAAGAGCATGACCGGCGTACAGACATTGGCAACTGTGGCGCCGGTGCCCGGTTCCGGTTGGTATATGGGGCTGGTGGTGCCGGAAGCAGAGACGTATAAGGCATTCTACGACAGCCTGCGCAGCGCGGTGTTGGTACTGGCGATCGCCTTGTTGCTAGCAATCCTGCTTTCGTGGGGTTTCTTTGGCCGGATGTTCCAACCCCTGCTGGACATGGCTAGTCAGGCAGAGCGGTTTGGCAAAGGCGATTTTTCCGCGCCGGTCAGTGTGAAAAGCCGCGACGAAGTCGGTCGGGTCGGCGAGGCGCTTAACAATATGCGTGAAGGGCTGCGCAGCATGATCCGCCAGGTCTCCCAGTCGGCAGAACAAATGGCGGCGTCATCGCAGGAAATGAACGCCAGCGCGACTCAGTCCGCCGATGCCGCCAACAATGTGGCCGAGTCGATTTCCCATGTGGCGTCCGGGGCCGATCGACAGGTGAAAATCGTCGGTGAGGCTGCTGCAGCGATTGACGAGATTTCCCGCAATATCGGCGCAGTGACCGCCCAGGCCGGACAGGTCGTTCAACTGACAGGGCAAACTGCGCAGGCGGGACAGTCTGGACGTACGGCTCTCGGCAAAGTCGAACTGCAGATGAAAGATATCAGCGACAGCTCCCGTTCAGTTTCGCAAGCCGTCGGCGAATTGTCGATCAGTTCGAAAAAAATTGTCGAGATCGTCAGCCTGATCTCCGGTATTGCCGGACAAACAAATCTGCTTGCGCTCAACGCGGCCATCGAAGCGGCCCGCGCCGGTGAACAGGGCCGCGGTTTTGCCGTCGTGGCGGAAGAAGTGCGCAAACTGGCGGAACAATCGGAAGAAGCGGCGCAGCAGATCGCCGAACTGATCGGCCAGAATGTAAAAGACATCGAAGGCGCCGTGCGGGCGATGCAGGTCGGCGAGAGCAAGGTGGGCGAAGGAACAAGGGTAATGAAGGACGCCGGAGCGGCGTTTGACGAAATTGCCCAGCTGATTGAAACCGTTAAGCAACAGGTCGACGGCATGAACCGATCGGTGGAGGCCGTTGCCCGACTCAGCGAGAGCATTGTGCGTTCCACACGTGAAATCGAGGGAATATCCAAGGAGGCCGCGATGCAGACGCAAACCGTGTCGGCGGCGACTCAGCAACAGTCGGCTTCGATGCAGGAAATTGCCTCAGCCAGTAATACGCTGTCGAAACTGGCCCAGGATCTGCAGGTTGGGATTCAAAAATTCCGGGTATAGGTTGTGCATTTTGATTGTTCCCCGTATTGCTTTGCGGCGATGCGGGGATTTTTTTGCCCGGCGGCAAAGCGGACGCAAAGGGAGGAGAACCGACGGCGGCTCGCGAAATTCTTGCTAAGGGGAATTTGGCAGGTGAATCTGCCAAGCAAAGAGGTGCGACATGAAACGGATATTTAAGCTGTTGCTGGCGGGGATGTTGATCGTCAGTCTGCTGCCAGCCGTGGCGCTGGCGGGAAGTTCGACGTTTTTGCTGCAGGCGGGGACGCCATGGGAAACGACCGGCTACGTCATCGATTCGGGGGAGCCCGGGCCTACGGCGCTGATCCTGGGCGGTGTGCACGGCAATGAACCGGCCGGGGCGGCGGCAGCGGAACAGGTGTGCGACTGGCGGCCACTGCAGGGGAAACTGGTCGTGGTTCCGCGAGTCAACCGACCGGGATTGCAGCAGTCGGTGCGCTATCTGACTGGCGCCGGCGACATGAATCGGGCCTACCCGCCCACCGGCGACGAAACGCCGGCCGGCAGGATGGGAGAGGCAATCATCGGCCTGATGAACCAACATAAAATAACACTGCTGATTGATCTGCACGAAGCGCGTACTTTTCATAAAATTGACCGGACCTCGCTGGGCCAGACGCTGCTGTTCGCCGACAATGCGGCAAGCACCGGCCTGGCGATGGATACGGTGGATGCGGTAAACCGCCGGATCACAGGCGACATGGTCAAGTTTTCGCTGGTTGGCCACCCGATTCCCTCCAGCGCCGCCTGGTACGCCGGCAAATATCTCGGCATCGCCGCGTTCACGGTGGAGACCAGCTCCCGCCAGCCGTTCGCCGACCGGGTACAGCAGCAGCTGATGGTGGTGCGGGAACTGCTGACGGCAGGCGGCTGGTTGGCGCGATGACGCTGCCGCCGGGCGCCGCCCAGGTCGGATTTTTGTTTTGCCTGTCGCTGTGGCTGGGCT
>JBGSKE010000485.1:0-5130 GCA_041741355.1 Negativicutes bacterium
CGAGGGGGTCGGTTTGCGCTGCGCTTTATATTCGGCGTAATCCGTGTTACGAAAGGTGTATTTGCCTTTATCAAACGCCACGACAATCCCTGCCGGCTTCAGATCGGCGATCAGTTTGACAATCATGTTGGTAAAGCCAAACACCGCATTGGTAAAGAAGCCGCTCGAAGTTGTCATCGTCGGTAATGCGTAGAAAGCCCGATGAATCAGACTGCTGCCGTCAACAATGATATATTTTCCCGCCATAGGCAACCTCCCCGATTCTTGTGCTTTGCTCTATTTCAGTAATGCCAGCGCCCGTTTCACGATGTTTTCCGCCGTGAAACCAAACTTCTCCATCACCAGCGGCCCCGGTCCCGATGCGCCGAAATGGTCGATGCCCAGCGAGTCGCCCTGCGATCCGGTGTATTTACTCCAGCCCATCGTAATCCCGGCTTCGACCGAGAGCACCGGTACACCGGCCGGCAATACCCGACGACGGTAGTCTTCGGCCTGTTCGTCGAACAATTCCCAGGATGGCATCGAAACGACGCGAACCCGAATCCCCTGCTGTGTCAGAATTTCTCCCGCCTTCAGACTGATTTCCAGTTCTGAGCCGCTGGCCAGCAAAATCACTTGCGGATTTTTTTGCGGTGAATCTTTGACGATATAGGCGCCGTAGCTTACCCCTACCGCGGCTTCATTGCCGTTTTGGTCCATCGTGGTCAGTTTTTGCCGGGTCAGTACCAACGCAACCGGCTTCTGCCGTTCCACCGCCAATAACCAGGCGCCACGGGTCTCGTTCGCCTCGGCCGGCCGGATGACCGTCAGCCCGGGAATCGCCCTCAGTGCAGCCAGATGCTCAATCGGCTGGTGGGTCGGTCCGTCTTCCCCTACGCCAATACTGTCATGGGTGAAGACAAAAATCGAATGCGTCTGCATCAGCGCTGCCATCCGCAGCGCCGGTCGCATGTAATCGGAAAATACAAAGAAAGTTGCGCCATAGGGAATCAGTCCCTTGTGCAGAGCCATACCGTTGACGATAGAACCCATAGCATGCTCGCGGATGCCGAAATGCAGATTGCGGCCTTCCGGCTGCGTCGCGCCGAATGCAGCAAACCCGTCGAGCCAAGTCTTTGTCGACGGCGCCAGGTCGGCGGAACCGCCAACAAGCTGCGGCAGAACCGCGGCAATTTTATTCATCACTTTGCCGGATGATTCACGGGTCGCCAGGCTACCGGCGGCAAACAGAGGAATCTGTTCTTTCCATTCACGCGGCAGGATGGCGGACATTGCATTGTGGAACTGTGCGGCCTCAGCGGGATATTGTTTCTGATATTCGGCGAACATCGCCTGCCATTTTTCTTCATAGTCGGCGCCCCGAGCCAATGCTGTGGCAAAATGGGCAGCCGCTGCTTCCGGCACATGAAAACGGGCTTCCGGCGGCCAGCCCAGCGTTTGCCGGGTGGCTTCGGCAGCTTCGCTGCCCAGGGGCTCGCCATGCGCCGCGGCAGTTCCCTGTTTGGGACTGCCATAACCGATCTGGGTTCTGATGGCGATCAGCGAAGGACGGTCCTTATCTTCCCGGGCCAAGCGGATCGCTTCTTCGACCAGGCCAAGGTCGTTGCCGTCGGGCACGGTGAGTACCTGCCAGCCATAGGCTTGGAACCGCAGACGTACATTCTCGGTAAAGGCAATCTCGGTGCTGCCCTCGATCGAAATATGATTATCGTCGTATAAATAGACCAGTTTGCCCAGTCCCAGTGTTGCCGCCAGCGAAGCCGCTTCGGCGCAGACGCCTTCCATCAGGTCGCCGTCGGATACGAGCGCATAGGTGAAATGGTCAACGATTGGCAGGCCGGGTTTATTGAAAACTGTTGCCAGGTGTTTTTCGGCGATCGCCATGCCAACACCCATGGCAAATCCCTGACCGAGCGGACCGGTCGTCGCTTCCACACCGGCAGTCATTCCATGTTCCGGATGGCCGGGCGTCAGTGACTCCCACTGGCGGAATTTCTTCAGTTCATCAAGCGGCAGTCCGTAACCGAACGTATGCAAAAGCGCATAAAGCAACGCTGAACCATGTCCGGCCGAGAGAATGAACCGGTCCCGATCAACCCAGTTGGGCGCCGCCGGATTATGCTTCATAAAACGATCCCATAGTACATAAGCCATCGGCGCTGCGCCTAGCGGCAGGCCTGGGTGGCCAGACTTCGCTTTTTCCACCGCATCAACCGCCAAAAACCGCAATGTGTTTACGCAAATTTGATCTGTTTGATTCATTTATATCCCGGCCTTTCTTTCTTGTATTGCTGCTAATAGTATACTCCGGTTCTGGTTCGAGGACCAGTTAGGAAAATAGCCAAAAAGTTATGTTTTTCCTACACCGCCGATAATCCGGACAGTTTTAGAATTTGTTTGGTTTGCACCGGTTTATTCATTGTGTACAAATGAATACCATCCACTCCTTGCGCCACCAGCCCCTGAATTTGTTCGCAAGCGTATTCAATCCCGGCCTGCTCCATATCAACAGGATTATGACCATGCTTGGCGAGCAGTTTCGCCAACCGGTCAGGGATCGCCGCGCCGCACAGCTCGGTAATCCGGCGAATCTGTGCTGCATTAAGCACCGGCATGATGCCGGCGGCAACCGGGCAATTCACGCCAATTCGCTGCAGTTGCTCCATCATCGCAATAAATGACTGGTTGTCGAAAAACAGCTGCGTAATCAAGAAATCGGCGCCGGCATCAACTTTTTGCTTTAGGTGCTGGCGGTCCAATTCCAAAGATGCGCAGCGCGGATGCCCTTCCGGGTAGGCTGCGGCAGCAATACAAAAATCATACTGCGCCTTGATGTGAGCGATCAAATCTTTGGCGTATTCATGATAGTCGGCGCCGCTGCCGCAGGGAATTTCCGGCGGCAGGTCGCCGCGCAGCGCCAGCACATTGCCGATGTTGTTCTGCTGCAACTGGCGCAGCACGGCGTCAGTCGCCTGCTTATCGGCGCCTACGCAAGTCAGGTGAGCCAAGGTTTCGACGCCAAAGTCATTTTTTACCTTCGCAGCAATCTGTACTGTCCGCGCGCAGGAACTGCCGCCAGCGCCATAGGTTACGCTGATAAAATCAGGCTTCATCGCACTCAGCGATTCCAGTGTGGCAAAAATCGTTTCAATTGGATAGTCGGGTTTGGGCGGGAATATCTCGCACGAAACCACCAGTTTCTTCTTGTCAAATAACGCCTTGATACTCATTGGGTCCCTCCTGCATAATCGTTTTCAAAAATCTGAAAAGGCAGCCACCGTGCTGTTGCAACGGCGGCTGCGCTTGCCTGTGCCAATGATTGGTTTTCTATGCGCTGATTAGCCCGTAAATCTTAATGTTACGTTTTTTTTCAAGATTAACAAATTGGCCGTCAGCCGTCTCTACCAATGGCAATCCATTGGGATAACTGCCGGGATGAACGATCTTCGCCTGCCTCCCGTCACTCAGCAGCACAATATTCCCGCTCATAAAGTCCTTGACATGATACAGGAACGTACTGCATGCGATCGGGTCCAGCGTGCCAACCATCTGACTAAACAGTTCATCAATCACGTGATAAGGGGTCGTGCGCCGCCGATAAACCCGGTCGGACGTCATTGCGTCGTAGGTATCGGCCACTGAAATAATCCGGGCGAACTTATGGATATTTTCGCCTTTTAATTTCAACGGGTAGCCGCTACCATCCATTCGCTCGTGATGCTGCAATACCGCCCACATCACCACTGTCGGCACCTGCGGAACTTCCCGCAGCAAGTAGTAGCCTTTGGAAGTATGCATCCGCATAATTTCCATTTCATTCGGCAACAACTTGCCTGGTTTGTTTAATACGTCGGCGGGGATCTGGCTCTTGCCAATATCATGCATCAAGCCGGCAAAAATCAGATCTCGCAGTTCCTGCCCGCGGATACCCATCCATTTGCCCAGCACGCCGGACAGAATAGCCACATTCACCGAATGCTCAAAAGTATAATCGTTAGTATGACGGATCATCAGCAAGTGGTTCATGATCCCCGGTGCATCGACCAGCGGGTCGATCTTTTGGTTCGCCAGTTCCTGCATCCGTGCCACCGGCACCTCGCGGAACAAACTGATCGAATTGAACGCCGTTTTGACCAAATCCACCGTTTCTTTGTAATAATTATTAAAAACCGCCCGGTCAAACGACCAAGGCAACGAAGCTTCATAAGTGCTCGCCCGTTCGGGTAGCTGAATGGCTACCCGCTCAACCCCCCACTGGTTCAGCAAGCGTATGAGACTGTTAGTAAGGACGGTGCCCTGGCTCAAAATAGCCTTGCCGTCATCGGTGGTCATGAGTTCAGCCACGATCATCCCTGCGTGCAGCTGCCCCAGATCATACTTTTGAACCTGCCTGTTCAGCACTTACAGTGATTCCTCCATGAACTCGTCTAAAACTCTACGAATGCAGCATCTTATTAATTGACAGACTCCTGAGCCTGTCCAGGTCAACAAATTCCCCGTCGCCAGTCCTTACAATTGGCCGAGTACAGTCGTGCGGGTTAAGAAAAACGACTTCGCCGCGTTGCCCATTACTCAGCTGAACAATATCGCCGACAAAACGCTGTGATAGTTTGTCCAGAAATACCGAACAAATCTGCTGATCAAGTTTGCCAACCATTTCTCGTTTCATGATTTCCACTGCTTCATAAGGCGTAGCGCGTTTGCCGTAACTGCGGACCGAAGTCATCGCGTCAAATACATCGGCGACCGCAATCAACTTGGCATACGTGTGAATCTTGTCACCTTGAACCGCCATCGGATAGCCGCTGCCATCGATACGTTCATGGTGTTGCAGAGCACATAATAGCACGCTTTGCGAAAAATCGCCATATTGCTTCAAAAACTTATAACCCCGTAACGAGTGAAACCGCACCAGATGCAGCTCCTCATCAGTCAAGGAACCCGGCTTATTCAACACCTTCAGTGGGATTAGCGCTTTACCGGTGTCATGAAGCAATGCGCCAAGAATCGCTTCTGCAATTTCATCCTCTGTATGTCCCATCCACAAACATAGTCGCCCGGTTATTATCCCTACATCGACCGAATGATGATATAGGTAATCCTCTTCATGCGGCATCATCTGCAAAAAAT
>JBGSKE010000486.1:0-9060 GCA_041741355.1 Negativicutes bacterium
GGCGAAACGGCGGGGCGACTTTATTCTTAACCACTTTAACTCGCGTGCGGTTGCCAATTACGACATTGTCGGCCTTGATACTATCAATCCGGCGAACATCCAGCCTAACGCTGGCGTAGAATTTCAACGCCCGACCGCCGGTGGTCGTTTCCGGACTGCCGAACATCACGCCGACTTTTTCCCGCAACTGATTGATAAAGATGGCCGTCGTCTTGGATTTGGAGATAATTCCGGTCAGTTTGCGCAGCGCCTGCGACATTAGGCGGGCATGCAGTCCGACATGAGAGTCGCCCATGTCGCCTTCGATTTCCGCTTTGGGAACCAGTGCCGCCACCGAGTCAACCACGATTACATCGATAGCGCCGCTGCGAACCAAGGCATCGGCGATTTCCAGCGCCTGTTCGCCGTAATCCGGTTGAGAGATCAACAGATTGTCAATATCAACGCCCAATTTTCTCGCGTATAAAGGATCAAGTGCGTGTTCGGCGTCGATGAAAGCGGCTACGCCGCCCGCTCGCTGCGCTTGCGCAATAATTTGCAGAGCCACCGTGGTTTTACCGGAAGATTCCGGACCAAAGATTTCCACTACCCGACCCCGTGGCACCCCGCCAATCCCTAGCGCAATATCCAGCCCCAGCGATCCGGTGGGAATAAACTCCACGTTCATGCGTGAGGCAGCTTCACCCAGTTTCCAGATGGACCCTTTGCCAAAATCCTTTTCGATTTGATGCAGCGCACTGTCCAGGGCTTTGCTTTTTTCTTTGTCCATGAGATGGCCTCCTCTTTTTGCGTGACACTTAATAGTTCAATGTCATTATACAAACATATGTTCTAATAGTCAATATAAATATTGATTTAATTCTTTGTTTGTAAATACCGCCGCAGTAAATCGAGCGAAGAATTGACGGCACGGGTTTTTATCGCAGTCCGTTGGCCGGAAAAGTGCTCTGTTTCGACGACAACTCCTTGCGGACCGGCAACGGCAATGTAAACCAACCCAACCGGTTTTTCCGGGGTACTGCCGCCAGGACCGGCAATTCCCGTAATTCCGACGCCGATATCGGTAACAAACTTGTCGCGGATTCCTTGCGCCATTGCCTTGGCAGTTTCCGGGCTGACAGCGCCATATTCCTGCAGCAGAGCAGCGTCAACGCCAACCTGCTCCGTTTTTATTCTGTTGGCATAGGACACCACCGAGCCGATCAGATAAGACGAGCTTCCCGGCACATCGGTCAACTTGGCCGTCGCCGCCCCGCCTGTGCACGATTCGGCCAGGGCGATGCTAAGCTTTTGCCGACAGAGTTCTTCCCCCACTACTTGCTCGAGCGATTGTTCATCAATACCGAAAATATACTGATTGATCTGTTCGCGCAGCGACGATTCCAATTTCGCAATCAAGGCCCTGGCCTCTGGTTCCGAATCCGCTTTGGCGGTCAGCCGTACATGGATTTCGCCGCTACGGGCCAACAACGCGATGGTCGGATTTTTTTGCGCCAGGATGAAGTGGCGGATTCGTTCTTCCAGCGTAGATTCGCCAATGCCAAAGGTTCGCAGCACTTTGGAAATAATCACGCCCTGACCGCCAAATTGCTTGGCCAAATAAGGTAAAATCGAGAACTCGAACATGTGTTCCAGTTCCATTGGCGGGCCAGGCAAATGGATGATCGTTTTATCGTTATGTTCGATAATGACGCCGGGTGCGGTGCCGCGATGGTTTGTGACGACAATCGCCCCGTCCGGCATCATGGCCTGGCGGAGATTATTGTTGGTCATGGTCAGGCGGCGGCGCTGAAAAAAACCGCGAATATGTTCCACGCTTGGCTCATGCAGCTGCAGTTCGCGTCCCAGCAGCTCAGCGGAGACCTCCTTGGTGATATCACCCTGCGTCGGTCCCAGTCCGCCGCTGGTAATTACGATATCAGCCCGTTCCAGGGCAATCGCGAGTACATTTGACATTCGCCGGCGGTTATCCCCCACCGTTGTCTGATAGACGGCATCGAAGCCCAGTTCGTTTAGTTTGCGGGCCAGATAAGGCGCGTTTGTGTTCACGATTTGGCCTAGCAACAATTCTGTGCCGGTGCTGACAATTTCTACGATCATAAACCGTTCCAGTCCTTTCTCCCCAGTCTGCTACTCGACAACTTCCGCCATTCGGTCATAGCAAAAACCTTGCGTGATTCGCACGCTTACAAAATCACCAACCGCGATATCCGCTGCGTTTTCAATATATACTGTTCCGTCAATATCCGGCGCTTCACGACAGGTTCGTCCGTGCGCCAGCGATTGATCCTCCGCATCGTGATCTTCCACGATTGCGTCATAAATTTTTCCTTCGGCGGCTTTGTTAATTGCTTCAGAAATGGCAGCTTGAACCGCCATTAAGTCATCATAGCGTTCGGCTTTAATTTCTTCATCAACTTGATTCGCAAATTCAGCTGCTGCTGTGCCCTCTTCTGGCGAATACACGAACACACCGACGTGATCAAGACGTTTGTCCTCAACAAAAGTGCGCAATTCCTGATAATGTTCTTCGGTTTCGCCAGGCAGACCGACGATAAAGGTGGTTCGGATGGCGACATCCGGAATGGCGGAACGCAAATTGGCGATCAGTTTTTCGATATCCCGGCGACGGTCCGGCCGGCGCATTGCCTGCAGCAAGTCGTCATGCACATGTTGCAACGGAATATCGACATATTTGCAAATTTTCGATTCGCTTGCAATCAGTTGAATCAATTCATTGGAGAAATTTTTGGGGTAACTGTATAGAATCCGCAGCCAAAACCGGCCTTCGATTGCGCACAATTCTTTTAACAGCTCAACCAACCTGGGTTTGCCGTATAAATCAATCCCGTAACTCGTCGTATCCTGAGCAACCAGGTTGATTTCCCGGACCCCTTCGGCAACTAACTGCAGCACTTCCTGTCGCACGGATTCGATGCTG
The DNA here is from genome assembly GCA_041741355.1 of Negativicutes bacterium. Taxonomy (GTDB): domain Bacteria; phylum Bacillota; class Negativicutes; order UBA1444; family UBA1444; genus UBA1444. Next base: position 2,942 of record JBGSKE010000486.1, read on the forward strand.
CGGCTGATCAGCGGACCGCGAATCTGGGGAATCGCGCAGAAAGAACAGCTGTGGTTACAGCCTTCGGCAATTTTAACATAGGCCAGATAGTCAGGGGTTGAGCGAATCCGCGGCATTGCTGAGTCAGGCAAAATGGCATTGCCTTCGGTAAAAACTGTTCGCATGCCTTGTAAAGCAGCCTGAATTGCTTCTGACAAACGGTTCCAGGCGCCGGTGCCGACAATCGCATCAATTTCCGGCAGGTCGTTCATCAGATCGCCGCTATAGCGTTGACCGAGACAGCCGGCCAAAATCAGCACGCGGCAGATGCCTGTCTGCTTGAATTCAGCCAAGCGCAACAAGGTATCGATCGATTCTCTTTTTGCGGATTCGATAAAGCCGCAGGAATTAACGATCAGGATTTCGGCCTGATCCAGTTCATCAGTCGTAATAAATCCAGCCGTACGCAATGCGCCCAGCATTAGTTCGGAGTCTACCAGGTTTTTTGAACAACCCAGACTGACTAAGCCTATTTTCACAGATGACGCTCCTTTGATTTGACGATTTGCTATTTTCGGGGACGTTTGGTTTTGACCGGCGCTGTGGCTACCGTTTTGGCGACCGGCCGTTCCGGTCGCAACAGGCATTTGGGACCGAAGCCGATCAAATCGGTCCGGCCGGCTTTGCGCAGCGCCAGACTGACCAGTCGGCGATTCTTGGGGTGACGGAACTGGAGCAAGGCGCGTTGCGCCATTCTTTGTTCCGGCGTTCTCGGCACAGAGATTGGTTTGCCGGTCAGCGGATGAATCCCGGTGTAATACATCGCGGTGGATAAGCTGCCCGGCGTCGGAATAAATTCTTGTACTTGTTCGGGATGATAGCCAATTTCGCGCAGGAATTCGGCAAGCTCAATAGCATCATCCGTGCTGCAGCCAGGATGCGAGCACATCAAATACGGGACCAGATATTGTTCTTTACCCAATCGCTCGTTTTCCTGGCGAAAGGCCGCTAAAAACTTTAAGAACAGGTCTTTGCCGGATTTTTGCATTGCTTCGATCACCGGGCCCGCCACGTGTTCCGGCGCAACTTTCAATTGGCCGCTGACATGATGTTCGCACAATTCGCGTAAAAACTCACGGTATTTTCCTGCCAGCAAATAATCATAACGGATGCCGGAGCGAATAAATACCTTTTTAATTCCCGGCAACACCCGAAGTTCCCGCAATAACCGCAAATAATCGGAATGGTCGGTGTCGATGTGCGGGCAAGGTTTGGGGAAAAGGCATTGCCGTTCCCGGCAGGTGCCTTCCTTTAACTGCTTGCTGCAGGATGGATGGCGAAAGTTGGCTGTAGGTCCGCCGACGTCGTGAATATAGCCTTTGAATCCCGGTAATCGGCTAAATAGTTGTGCTTCCTGCAAAATAGATTTGTGGCTGCGTTGTTGAATGATGCGGCCCTGATGAGAACCAATGGCACAGAATGAACAGGCGCCAAAACAGCCGCGATGGCTAGTGATGCTGAACTGAACTTCCTCGATTGCCGGGACACCGCCAACGCTGTCATAACTGGGGTGCCAGGTCCGTTCGTAAGGCAGCGAATAGACACGGTCCATTTCTTTGGTATCCAGCGGCAAAGCCGGTTTGTTCTGCACGAGATAACGCTCACCATGACGTTGGACAACTGGATGACCACGAATCGGGTCCTGCTCCAGATATTGTATTTTAAACGCCGCCGCATAATCGGTTTTGCTGGCGGAAACCTGTTCATGCGAAGCGACTTCGAGATAATCGGCAGGCAAATCTACCGGATTGCCTGCGAGCCAGCAGGTTCCGTTTACATCGCGGATTTCACGAATCGGTAGACCCTGTTTCAGTTTATCGGCAATCGCCAGAACTTGTGTTTCCCCCATGCCATAAATCAACAAGTCGGCGCGGCTATCTAGCAAAATGGAACGCCGCACTGCATCGGACCAATAGTCATAATGAGAAAAACGTCGCAAACTGGACTCGATTCCACCGATGACAACCGGAATATCCGGCCAGCACTCACGGATGCGATTGGCATAAACGATGGTGGCGCGATCGGGTCGAAGGCCGGCCTTGCCGCCGGGTGAATAGGCATCGGTGCTACGGACTTTTTTTGCCGCGGTAAATTTATTGAGCATCGAATCTAAGTTTCCCGCCGAAATTAATACGCCGAGTCGCGGTCGGCCCAGTTGTTTAAAATCGGCAGTGTTTTGCCAGTTCGGTTGAGCGATTAATCCCACACGAAAACCGGCTTTTTCCAGCAAACGAGTAATGATTGCCGGACCAAAGCTGGGGTGATCAACGTATGCATCGCCGCTGATGAACAGAAAATCCAACTCAGTCCAACCGCGGTCCGCCATCTCGACTCGCGATATCGGTAAAAAATCACGTTTGTTTTTCACCTTATGGTTTTACCGTGGCGGCAGCCGGTGTATTTGTTACACCGGGCGCGGTAAATGTTTTTACCACGACATCGCCCCGTTCGCCGATTTTCCCTACCGGTTGACCGTTAAATGTCAATTCGACGGCAGCGGCATTACCGAAATTGACAACGATTTGCCGATCGGCTTGCCAGGTAAACATTTCATCAAGTTTAGGAATGCCTTCATAAATCGATTTTCCGTCGGCAATCACCGATGTCCAGCAACGGTCGCTATAGCGGGCCAGCAACGTAATCGGTCGATTAGCGGCAGATTGTCCGGTTGGTTGCGAAACTGTCGGCGCAGCGGCTGGCGGTTGAACCGGCGGCTGCGAGACGTTTTTTGCGCTAACGGCATCAGGCTTAACTGCGGCAGGAGCGGCTTTTTGCCAAACATAAAGACTCCAGGCCGAAATCGCCAGCAGCAAAATGATAATCAACGAACTGATAATTTGACGTTGGGAGCTCTTCTTACGGGACGATTCAACTTTGGTGGCTACTGTCACAGGCGGCGTCGGCGAAGCTTCGCATTGCAGCGAGTCATTATAAAGCTGAACCAGGTGCGCTCCGTCCAAACCGAGGTAATTACCGTAATTTCGGATAAATCCTTTCACATATACTTCACCAGGCAAAGCGCCATAGCGCCCTTGCTCCAACGCCGCCAGATAAGCGGCCCGAATCCCGGTTGCATGTTCCACATCAATGATTTCAAGGCCCTTTTTTTTTCGTTCTCCTGCAAGTAGACTTCCAATCATATCCATCGTTATTCACTACCCCCTTTTGAGACGCTCAACATGCTTCACAATCAGGTCTGCAGCCCCCAACAGGTTTTCTCCGTCCACTACAAGCTCAAACTGCTCGGCAGGAGCGGTTTCGTATCCGTATAAGGGGTCGTAATACTCTGCTAAAAGAATTTCGGTGACCAGCAATAAATTCCCTGCTTCATACTCGGAAATCAATTGCGCGGTTTTTTTCTTACCCAGTTTCTTCGCCAATGAAGCGATACTGTTTGCGATTTGGAGACTATTAGTCGCCAAGCTGTCGGTGTACTCTTCAATCAAACGTCCGGCGCGAGTGCGGCGAGATGCCTGCAGCAAAATTTTGTGCGCACACTGCATTGCTGCGTACAACGGTTCCGGCAAATAAACATTACCCACCCGCTTGCTCTCGCACTCTACGAATAGCAGAGATTCCGTATTCAGTTTGGTTAGCAACTGCAGGAGTTCCGCGTCAAAATTTTGGGCGGTAGCTGGTTTGCCTAGGCCGACATGACCGAAGGCTGAACCGCGATGGTTGGCTAGGCCTTCCAGATCGATCACCGGGTAGCCTTGTTCAGCCAGGATTTTTAACAAAGTAGTTTTGCCGACGCCAGTCGATCCGCATAGCACAAACAATTGCGGCTGCAGGGAAAAAGTCGCCAGCGAGTCTTGTACATAGCGTCGATATGCTTTGTAGCCTCCCAGTAGTTGCGCTCCCTGAATTCCCATCAACTCAAGAATCGTCAACAAGGACTTCGATCGCATGCCGCCCCGCCAACAATACACGACTAAAGCCGCTGTCGGATCAGATTTTAACAGGCCTGCAATTTGTTCAACCATATCCGCCAACTTGCCTGATACGATTTCCAGTCCTTTGCGTTTGGCCGGTTCGGGGCCAACTTGTTTATAGAGGGTACCGACGACGGCTCGTTCTTCGTTTTCAAGCAGCGGCACATTTACGGCGCCGGGGATATGGCCCTGACTGAACTCTGCCGGCGAACGGGTGTCAATCAATATGTACCGCGGCAAGTTCAATGTTTGGTCAATCGTAATAATCTGCATCAATATCCCCTATGACTGTGTGGAATTTGGCTGATTTGTTTGAGTAGCTGTTTGGTTTGAAGAATTTTTATTAAAATAGCGGCTAAATACCTGGTCGGAAGTCATGATTACATCGCGCGGTTTGCTGCCATTGGCCGCGCTGACGATTTGCATTTCTTGCATCATGTCGACCAGGCGGGCCGCCCGGGTATAGCCGACGCGAAATTTTCGTTGTAACAATGAAACAGAGGCCTGCCCCGTCTCCAAGACAAGCTTGACCGATTCTTCGAGCAATTCATCCTCAAACCGGGCGGTGGCGCTATGCGTCGCCATTTCTTCAAACAACGGAGCTTCCGCCTCTTCGACCGCGGTGACGGATTCTTTGATCGACTTGACCAATATTTCAATTTCCGAATCTGAAATATAGGCGCCCTGGAGTCGCAACGGTTTGCTGGCGCCGATCGGATAATATAGCATGTCGCCTTTACCCAGCAATTTTTCCGCGCCCGCCATATCTAAAATTGTCCGGGAATCGATTTGCGAAGAAACGGAAAATGATATCCGCGACGGAATGTTGGCTTTGATTGTTCCGGTAATAACATCCACGGAAGGTCGTTGCGTGGCTATAACTAGATGGATGCCGGAGGCGCGGGCCATTTGCGCCAAACGGCAAATGGAATCCTCGACGTCGACTGGCGCAACCATCATCAAATCGGCTAATTCATCGATAATGACAACAATCAACGGCAGTTTTTCTTCGGGGTTGACTTCATTATAGCGGGTTACATCGCGTGCCCCGGCTGCTGCAAACAAGGCATAACGCCGCTCCATTTCCTGCACGGTCCATTTCAGGGCTGAGGCCGCTTTTTTCGGCTCGGTTACTACCGGCGCCACCAAATGCGGTATTCCGTTATAATTGGACAATTCCACCACTTTGGGATCAATCAACAGGAATTTGACTGCATCCGGGTGCGCCCGGAACAGAATACTCGAGATCAAAATATTGATGCAGATACTTTTGCCGGAACCGGTCGCACCGGCGACAAGCAAATGCGGCATCTTGGCCAGATCGGCCATGATCGCCTGCCCGCCGATATCTTTGCCCAAGGCGACTGTCAATAAAGAGGAAGACGACTGGTATTCCGGTGTTTCCAGCACTTCACGCAAGGAGACGCCGAATACTTCTTTATTCGGGACTTCGATACCAATCACGGATTTACCGGGAATTGGCGCTTCGATTCTGATGCTGGGAGCAGCCAGTTTAAGCGCAATATCGTCAGCCAAGCTGACAATGCGACTGATTTTTACTCCTGGTGCCGGTTCCAGTTCATAGCGGGTAACTGCCGGTCCCTGCGTTGCGTGCACAACACTGGTTTGAATGCCGAAACTCTCCAGTGTCTGTTCCAGCGTACGGGCGTTTTCGGTGATTTCCTTATCCAAACGGTTGCTGCGAGTGGTTGTCGCTTTTTTGAGAATGGACAACGGCGGGGTTTTATATTTGCCGGCCGGCGCCGCTGGCGCGCTTTGCTGCAGCGTCGGCAATTCAACAGGTTCAACTGTTTGCGGCGGTTGGGGCGGTTTTGCCGCAGAAACGCTGGTTTCTGTTAGTACAGCGGCGATTTTTCGCTCTGTGGGTTGTTCTACCGGCGGAGCGACTGTCCGCGTCGGTTCGTCCCTGGCCTGGTCGTAAAATGAAGGTTTCAGCGCCGGTTTTAAAGCCTCTGATGCAATCGGCCCCAACGTAATTGGCGTACGATTCGCCGGTTTTTCTTCAGCAGTTGCTTTCGCATTGCGGCTCATCAGTTCGGCTGCGCCGGCTTTTAAACGGGCGAAAAATGCTGACAGAGAAAATCCAGTCGCCACCAATAGCGAGCAGATGATACTGGCAACCAGAAA
>JBGSKE010000487.1:0-1738 GCA_041741355.1 Negativicutes bacterium
TTTTTCCACAAGTTCTTTCAGCTCCAGGCCTTTGGCTGCGGTTTCTCCGGCGCCTGAGGCGACAGTGTGCATGGTGGCGGACATTTCTTCGGCCGCCGCCGCAACCTCTTCAGCGTTGGCCGCATTGCTGTCATTGATTTCGGCGATGCTTTCAATCAGCGTTACGATTTGTTCTGAAGTGGCGACTTCCGATTTGGTGATGTCGAGAATTCTGTCGGAATCGGCGACTGTTTCGGTGACTGATTGCACGATTTTATTCAGCGCTGCGCCGGCATCCTTGACCAAAGAGACGCCTTGCTCCACTTCGCCGCGACTCTGTTGGGTCGTGGCGACAGCCGCCGCTGTGCTTGCCGAAACTTTGCGGATCAGACCCGCGACTTCTTCGGCGCCCTGGTTTGATTGCTCAGCCAGTTTGCGCACTTCTTCGGCTACCACGGCAAAGCCGCGTCCCGCTTCGCCGGCCCGGGCCGCTTCAATGGCGGCATTGAGCGCCAGCAGATTCGTCTGGCCGGCAATATTGGTGATGGTATCGGCGATCAGTTCGATCTGTTTTGAATACGCTTCCAGTTCATTGATGCCTGTTTCGGTCAGGGCAGTCTGTGCACGGATATTGTCCATGCGTCGGATGGTTTCGTTGACTGTACTTTCGCCTTGCTTGGCGGCTTCAAGAGCCAGAGCAGAGTTCGATTGGGCCGTGACGGCCCGCTCTCTGGCGATTTGAATCAATGAAGACAATTGAACCAGCACTTTGGATGTGTTGATTACCGATTCTTTGCCTTGGACTGTGTTGGCAGCCAGATGCGTCATGTTGGTAGCCACCTCTTCGGTTGTGGAGGTAACTTCCTGCGAGGAGGCCGCCATTTGTTCGGCGGCGGCGGCCAATTCGTCGGAGGAACTACGGACTATCGACATGATGCGACTCTGTTCTTTGGCCATATCGTTAAACTCGGCAACCATCTGGCCGATTTCATCCTGCGTCTTGACTTGTCCTCGGACGGTCAGGTCACCTCTAGCCATCCGCTGCATCAATGCCTGCATTTCTTTGACCGGACGCGTAATGCCGCGCGCCACGAATACGCCGGCCAAAATACCGACAAGCAACGAAATAATGCTGGCGATGATTACCATCATGATGGTTTGGTCACCCATATCAGCAGTTGCCTTCATTGCCCGGGAAATATCATTCTTTTGCAGATCGCGCAGCTCTGTCAGTTTTTTTAGAAAGGCGCCAACATCGCGTACTACATCGGGGCGCCGGGCGTAATCAACGGCTTCTTTATCTTTGCCGGCTTGTTTGAGCGCGATGACCGCATCGCCGATTTCCGCGTAGCGTTTGTTTAGCGCCTGCACTTCCTGGGTGGTTTTGCGAATCTGCTCATTGGTCGTTTTCGTTTCCAGGCCGGCGATCAGTTCGGCATTCTGTTTGTATAGGTTGCGAAAGTTATTCAGCGCATTGGGGTCGCCTGTCAACAAATAGCCGCGTAGTTGCGCCACCTGTTCCAGCGCCTTGGCGTTCATATCAGCCATGCTGAGCAGCATCGGGATGTTGGTTTCTTCCAAGGACTGAATGCTCTGGTTCATGCTGCGGACCAGGAAAAAGGTAATGCCGGAAGAAACCAGACCGATCATGCAGACGAGCAGAAATCCTGCCAGCAGTTTAGCCATCAGTGACTTGAATGTTAACATGGCTACCCCTCCCTGTGTATTATGCGATTAGGGTTGAATCGTAAATACATCA
>JBGSKE010000488.1:0-8054 GCA_041741355.1 Negativicutes bacterium
CCATCCGACGGGTTAACTGGATGCTGATTCGTTTGCCGACACCGTAGGCGCCGCCTTGCCAACCGGTATTGATTAAAAATACTCGAGTGTTGTGTTGGGCGATTTTTTCCTTCAGCAGACTGGCATAACGCATAGGGTGAAGCGGCAGGAAGGGTGAACCAAAGCAGGCGGAAAAAGTGGCCTGCGGCTCGGTGATTCCCCGTTCGGTGCCAGCAAGTTTAGAGGTGTAACCAGAGAGAAAGTAATACATCGCTTGTTCCGGCGACAATTTGGCGATTGGCGGTAACACTCCGAATGCATCGGCTGTCAGGAAAATAACCGTGTTGGGGTGCGCCCCGACACCAGGGTAAATGCAATTGGGGATAAAATGAACCGGATAAGCGGCGCGGGTGTTTTCGGTAATGGCTTCGCTGGCGAATTCTACGGCGCGTGTTGATTCATCCATGACGGCGTTCTCCAGTACAGTGCCAAATCGTACGGCATCCCAGATTTGCGGCTCGTTTTCATGGCTCAGGTTGATGCATTTTGCATAGCAACCGCCTTCAAAGTTGAAAACTCCGTGTTCCGCCCAACCGTGCTCGTCGTCGCCGATCAGGAAGCGGTCGGGGTCGGCTGACAAGGAGGTTTTGCCGGTTCCTGACAGGCCGAAGAACAGGGAAACTTCATTGTTTGAACCTTGATTGGCCGAACAGTGCATCGAGAGGATCCCCTGTTTCGGCAAGAGGAAATTTAATACGGAAAAAATCGATTTTTTTATTTCACCGGCGTATTGAGTGCCGCCAATCAGAACAATTTTGCGCGCAAAGTTGATGAGGACAAAAGCTTCTGAATTCGTGCCGTGCAGGGCCGGATCGGCAATCACGCTTGGGGCGCAGACGACGGTGAACCCAGGCTCGGCTGGAAATGCCCAACCGGTATCGTTGCTGCGCAAAAAAAGTTGTTGGACAAAAATATTTTGCCAGGCATATTCATTGATGATACGCACGGGCAGCGTATGATGGGTATCAGCGCCGGCAAAGCCCTCAAATACGAACAGTTCTTTGTCGCTTAGGTAAGCGAGCGATTTCTCAAGTAATGTTTCAAATTTGGCTTCGCTGATTTTCAGATTATTGTCCCACCAGATATCATCGCAAACTTCTGCGGTTTCGACGATGAATTTGTCGTTGGGGGAACGTCCGGTATATTTCCCGGTAGTTACCCGGAGTGCGCCGGTGCTGGTGAGCAAGCCTTCACCGCGGCAAACCGCCGTCTCGACGAGGCGGGGAATCGCCATGTTGACATGGATGGGCTGGCTGTGCTGTCGGAGCAGGATTTTTGCAATATCTTGTTTCATGGTACCCTCCTTAATAATTCATCAGACAGATGCAAAATAGACACAGTGGAATAATCAAGATGTCAGACTAATTAATCAGATTAATCAGATATTTTAATTATACACCAATCATTGAGTGAAACCAAGAGCGATTTTTCGAACGGCGCCGATGTTTTCAGCAGGGAAAACTCAACCAAGCATGAATTATACATAGAAGTATAGAATAAATGAGCGTCGCATATTTTTGGAGGAGGGGCCTGTTCGTGAAAGAACAAGTTGAGAAGCCCAACGTCAAAACCTACCGGGTAATTATCGATTTTGTGCGTCAGGGAATTGAGGGCGGTCGTTTTTTTCGCGGGCAAAAGTTGCCTAGTGAAAAGGAGTTGTGTGAACAGTTTGGTACCAGTCGATCATCGGTCAGGGAAGCGCTTAGCGCACTCGAATACGTTGGCCTGATTGAAGTGCGTGGCGGCAGTGGTTACTATGTTTCCGGCAGTTCGCCAATTCTTTCGCCAGAATCGGCGGAACCCTGCGCAACCAAGATTATTCTCCAAGTTGAGGATGACTGGAATATTCGGACCTTGCAGGCGTTGTTTGAAAAAGGACTCGATGGCGCCAGCCTGATTTTGCGCGCCGGTGATGCGGCGCAGTGGGCAAGAAAGGTGCGGGCGGTTCGCCAGGCTGCAAATGATACCGGGATGCTACCTGTATTAATGGCGGAAATCGTTGATACATCGGAAGAAAAAAGGGTAGCTGCGGCTGAAATGGCGATCAAGTCGGGAATGGATTGCGTAATTGTTGCGGCAGGTCCGGATTCGCATTCGCTGATTCAGGTTCGCCGCGTGCTTGATGCCATTGAAGCAAATCTGATGTTGATTGCGCGGATTACCGAAGCGTCAACCAATATGGAAGAAGCGCTGCAAATTGCTGATGGACTGATTGTTGAAGCTGGTGTGCTGACCAATGCTGAACTTGGCTGCTCCTTTTCTTCAGTGGCGCTGCGAGCTTCCCAGACCGGGAAGATTTTGTTTGTGGCGGGATCGGTCCAGGAAACGATGAGTGAATCCGGCGTGGAAGGGCAAGAGTTGATCAACAAGGCGCTGCACAAAGGTTTTGATGGTGTGGCTGTGACAACTGGCGGGGCTGCTTATAAATTTCCACTTGATGTTCTTGCGTCGCTAAAGAATGCGGCCCGGCAAGAAGAAGAAAGAGTCCTGTCTCTGCGCAATGAGAAACGGATTGGCCATGTTGTAGCTAGCCCGGTGGCTGATGCACTGTGCTCGACTGCGGTGCACGCATCTCAGGTGATGAAAGCGCTGGCTTTTTTGGTGCCAACAGAGACTGGATTTACGCCGCGTATGTTGGCGAAATTCCGGCAAGCTTTGCCGGTTATTGCTGTTTCGCCGCACCCCCATGTGATCCGGCAACTGCGGTTGGCCTGGGGCGTCAAACCGTTGCTCAGCCGACGCACCCTTCGGCAGGAGGATGTCATGCAACTTGCGGTGGACACGGCATTGAAAGGCAATCATTTGCGTGAAGGCGATGCGGTTGTTGGCGTTCTTGGCAATATGGATCTGCCTAACGCGTATAATTCAATAAAACTGATTACTGTCGGCGATATCATTCTCAAAGGCCAAGGCATCGGCAATGGGATTGTCAGTGGTCGGGTCACCATCGTCAAATCCTTGTTTGACATGAACAAACGGGCTCGCAATAAAATCGTCGTTGTGGCGGCAACCGATACCGAACACATTGGACTGATTGAAGAATCGGCCGGGTTGATTGTGGAAGAAGGCGGCTTGTCTTCGCATGCGGCAATCGCCTGCATGAGTCTGGGAAAGCCGATTATCATCGGGGCAGCTGATGCTACAGAACTTCTCTTGGAAGACGAGCAGATCACGATGGATGTGATGCGGGGGCTGGTCTATCGCGGTTGGGTAAACTTGGGTTGACAGGCAGGATTTTTTTTCGCCATGGAGAAAAGAAACATATTAAGTAGTGTTCAAGAAAAATGATAGGAGGCGTTGCTATGATGGAACAGTGTGGTTATATTCTGGCAATTCTACAGGAAAATCGCGTGGAAACAGCAACGAAAGTTCAGGAAATCTTGACACAGAATGGTTGTAATATTCGCGTACGACTGGGGTTGCATGACGCGGGGCTGGAATCCTGTTCCAACAGCGGCATGATTCTATTGCAAATTTGCGGCGAAAAAGCAGAAGCGGAGAATTTACTGATGACGTTGAAAGCTGTGCCGCACGTCAAAGCAAAGCTGATGTCGCTGGACTTCTGAACAAGATAGGTTTTAGAATGACAATTGTTTGGAGCGCGGCAGCCCGCGCTCCACTATTTTAAATGCAGAATGCGGGAGGAATTGACGAATGAAATCCAAGGTGTTTTTAGTAAAAGTTGAAGATGGCGCTACTGTGCAGACCCAGGTGGAGGCGCTGCAAAAACTTTATGGTGCGGCGGACTTGAACCGGATCGTTGCCAAGCGTGATTTTGTCGCAATCAAGTTTCATGTAGGCGAAAAACATAATACAACCCATGTAAAGCCCGAATTGATTAAACAGGTTGTCGATTTTGCCAAAACGGCCGGCGGGCAGCCTTTTTTGACGGAAACGTCGACGCTCTATAAAGGGGAGCGGGAAAACGCTGTCAAGCATATCATGCATGCGCAGCGACATGGATTTGGCATTGAACAGACCGGTGCGCCGTTTATCATGGCCGATGGTCTGACCGGCAACACGGAGTATGAAATCATAATTGATGGGGAATTGCATAAAAGTGTTAAGGTCGCTCGCGAAGTCGTCGGCGCAGATGCACTGATCGTGGTTTCACACGCGACCGGGCATCCGCTGACAGGTTTCGGCGCCTGTATCAAGAATATCGGCATGGGGTTGGCCAGCCGGATGGGGAAAATGCGTGAACATTCGGCGATGAAGCCGGAGATCAACACGGAAAAATGCCGCTTTTGTCAGAAATGCATTCAGTGGTGTCCGCAAGATGCCATCATTGAACAAGGCGGCAAAGCCTTTATTTTGGCGGAAAAATGTATCGGCTGCGGCGAATGTCTGGCCGTGTGCAAGTTTGACTCCGTTAAATACGACTGGAACGCTGAATCGGGCTTTACCCAAAAAAGCATGGCCGAGCATGCCTACGGCATTGTGAAGAATAAAGCAGGTAAAAGTCTGTTTATCAACGTGTTGATTGATATGACCAACGACTGTGATTGTTTTAGTGTGAAGCAAGAGAAATGCATTCCTGATATCGGCATCGTTGCCTCATTTGACCCAGTTGCAGTCGATCAGGCGTCGCTGGATCTGACTGCCGAGCAACACGGAAAAACCTTGGCTGAATTGGCGCATGCCCATAATGATGCGACGATTCAAATCCGCCATGCAGCAAAAATCGGCATGGGGTCTATGGATTATGAACTGATTACGGTATAATAATTTCTTAACAGCTTCAGGGTTGTACGCGATTGTTTGCTGAAACGGAAAGAACGAGAAACGTGGTGAGTACAATGAGTGTAAAAATAACGATTGATGAAAATATCCTGGCGTCATGCCCTGATTGTCGAATTGGCTGTACGGTAATTCGTGATGTCAGTATTGTCGGTTCTTCGCCGGCTTTGAGTCAGGAGTTTTTGAAACTGCAAAATGAAGTGGCGAAAATCTATAATATTGAAGCATTGACGAAATTGCCACCGATTCTTGCCGTTCGCACGATGTATAAAAAGCTGGATTTTGATCCAACCCGTTACCGGCCGGCGTCGGAATCGTTGGTGCGACGGGTCCTGCAACATAAGGGTGTGTATTATGTCAATAGCGCAGTGGATGCGAGCAATTACTGTTCGTTAAAATATCTGGCGCCGTTTGGGTTGTATGATTTGGACAAGATTGACGGCGATATCCAATACCGGCGTGAGCACGGCGGCACTTATGTCAATATTGGCGGCAATCAAGTGTCAACTGACGGGAAACCGTTTTTGACTGATTCGGTCGGCGTGTTTGGCAATCCGACGTCCGACTCCCGGCGAACCGCGGTATCACTAGCGACAAAAAATTTGCTGTCGGTGGTATTCGCCGGCAGTGGAACTGCTGATGAAGAGCTAAACCAAATCCTTGCATATAATGCGGAAATTTTGACCCGCTATAACGGGGGCACGATTGAAAAGATGCTAATTGTGGGCGCCGGAAAGGAGTAATGGATCAGTGAATTACAAGAGTTCGCGTGGTGGCGGGATGATCGTTTCCGGCGCTGAGGCGATACGCAGCGGGATTGCCGCCGATGGGGGCCTGTTCGTGCCGGTAGCGTTGCCGAAACTTACGCTTCAACCCCAAGATAGCATGAGTTATGTTGAATTGGCTGCGGCGGTTTTGGCCAGCGTTTTGCCCGATTATTCGCTAACTGAGCTTAAGCAGTGTTCTGTCGATGCGTACGCCGCCGACAAGTTTGATGATTCGGCAGTAGTGCCGCTCGTGCCGGTAGGGGACAGGCATATCCTGGAACTTTGGCACGGACCGACCAGCGCCTTTAAAGATATGGCGCTGCAAATCATGCCGCATTTGATGAGTTTGGCTTTGACAAAGACGGCGGAGAGCGCGGACATGTTGATTTTGGTCGCGACATCCGGCGACACCGGTAAAGCGGCCTTGGAAGGATTCCGCGATGTGCCGCGAACGCGGATATTGGTTTTTTATCCGTCTGAAGGAGTCAGCGAAGTGCAGCGAGCTCAAATGGCGACGCAGGATGGAAACAATGTGGGGGTTATCGCCGTTGAAGGCAATTTTGACGATGCGCAGACTGGCGTAAAGAAGATTTTTTCCTCAACGAATATGCGAGAATTATTGGCGCAAAAGAACCTGAAACTTTCGTCGGCCAACTCGATCAACTGGGGAAGGTTGGCGCCGCAAATCGCCTATTATTTTAGCGCCTATCAGTCGTTATGCGAAACCGGCCAGATCCAAAGCGGCGCTGCGCTGAATTTTGTCGTGCCGACCGGTAATTTCGGTAATATTCTGGCCGGCTACTACGCCAAACAGATGGGCTTGCCGATTAATCGGCTGCTTTGCGCTTCCAATGACAACAATGTGTTGACTGACTTTTTGCGGACTGGCGTTTATGACCGCAACAGACCGTTCCATCAAACGATTTCTCCCTCGATGGATATCCTGATTTCCAGCAATCTGGAACGTTTGTTATATCATGCGACGGATGGCGATACTGCGAAAGTCCGTTCCTGGATGGAGGAACTAAATGCCGCAGGACGTTATGCGATCGATGCACAGACGTTGGCCAAGATTCAGGCAACATTCTGGGCTGATTGGGCCTCAGCTGAGTCGTCGATGGCAACCATCCGCCAAGTATGGCAGCAGCACCGCTACCTATTAGACCCGCATACTGCCGTGGCTTGGAAAGTTGCGGAAACTTATGAAGCGCAGACCCGCGATGCAACACCGGCGATTGTACTTAGCACCGCCAGCCCCTTCAAGTTTGCCGATACGGTGTTGCAGGCGGTATTGCCGGATCAGACTGTTTCTTGTTGCGATTCGCTTGGCTTACTCCAGAAATTGTCGGAACTGACAGGCTGGCCTATTCCTGATGGTTTGGCAGGGCTAGCTACCAAAGAAATAAGACACCGCTATAAATGCCGGGTCGATACGATGCCGGAAACGGTGGCCTATTTTGTCGAAAACAGGTTGGACTCGCACGCAAAGTGATTATTAGCGCCAGTCGTCGCACCGATATTCCTGCTTTCTACAGCGAGTGGTTTATGCGGCGGATTCATCAGCAGTATTGCCTGTGCGTAAATCCTTACAACCGTCATCAGGTGACACGGGTTTCCTTGCGACCGGAAGATGTCGATGCGCTGGTATTCTGGACCAAAAACGCAGAGCCGCTGTTGCCGCGCCTCCAGGAACTGGACGCGCAGGGCTATCGCTATTATTTTCAGTACACACTGAATGGCTACGGCGAATCATTTGAACCCAAGCTACCGGAACTGGAGCGTTGCATCGAAACTTTTTTGCTACTGTCGGCACGGATTGGACCAGATCGAGTAATCTGGCGTTATGATCCGGTGATTCTCAGTTCGCAGACAGATATTAGCTACCATCAGCAGCGGTTCGGTTATATTCTGGAGCGTTTGCAGGCGGCTACCCGGCGGATTGTGATCAGCATTGTCGATGATTATCGCAAAGCCTCGCTCAATTTTAAACGGTTGCAGGCGCAGGGAGTGATGATACAGACTGACTATAGTGCGGAACAGCTGGCGTCGCTATGCACGTTCATGAGCGAACAGGCCGGGCGAATAAATATCCCGGTCTTTAGCTGCGCGGAGACGTTGGACCTGACTTCGTTTGGCATATTTCCCGGGAAATGTATCGATGGCGAATTGATAGCTCGACTGTTTGGTGTTCGGGTCAAAACAGGTAAGGACCGGTCGCAGCGCAGGCAGTGCGGCTGCCTGCAGAGCAAGGATATCGGATTCTATGATACCTGCCTGCATGGTTGCGCCTATTGTTACGCCGGGACTTTCCAATCGGGCCGGCGCAACCGGTTGAAGCATGAAGTTGACTCGCCGCTGCTAAGCGGGAACATATAAAAGCTGCCCGGGGATGTCCCCGGGCAGCTTTTTGCTGTACGCCCGGCATGGGCGTCATCTATAGGATGAAAGTTCCGAACGGGGGCTGGCGAGCGCCAACCGTTAGCCAAGAGCAAGGGTGTCCGCCGCGAG
>JBGSKE010000489.1:0-4577 GCA_041741355.1 Negativicutes bacterium
CCTGACCGGCGACTTTGCCGGAAGCTTCCATCATTTTCCGCTTGTTGGCAATCATTTTCCAGACCAGAAAACTGACGACAGCAACATAGAGTAGTAGCAATAGCGCGGAAATCAGGCCCAGTTGCCAGCTGTAATATAGCATCATGGCCAGGCTGAAAACGGACAGAATTCCGTTGAAGATTGTGGAAACCGTAGAGTTGGACAGAACCATGGAAACCATATTAATGCTGTTCAGACGAAGCGCTAGGTCGCCTGATTCATATTTGCGGAAGAAAGCCGATGGTAGGGACAGCAGACGCAACCAAAGCGCAGCTTCGGCTGCCAGGCGGGTATGCCCTTTGAGCCGCATGATTGCAATTCCACGTGTCAGGGACACGCCGGTCGAAGCCAAGGCCGCCACCATCATGACCTGAATGACCATCACATGGCCATGCCGGTCGGCAATCGGAATCAGGTCGCTGAAAATCGTATTGGTGACAAATGGCGTTAGCATGGGTATGATACCGGCAATCAGACTGGTCAACACGATGGAAACATAGTCGCGCGGCCAGCATTTTTGGAGCGAAAACTTCATCCACTCGGTTAAGGTTACCGACTTGGCCAATAGTGACGCATAAAAAGTATACGCCTGCGGCTGGATCGACGGTAGATCGGTCTTGGTCAGCGTACGCCCGACAGCCTCGCCAGGCAGGAACACTTGATAGGACTTGGGCGAGGCCGGCAACAGGGCGACAGGCTGGCGATCCGGCCCATAGTAGGCTAACAACGGGCCATTATCCTGTTCGTTCCAGTCGGGCTGCAACTGGACTTTTCGCATCTGAAGGCCGGCGAGATGGGCGACTTGGTTAATCAGCTGCAATTCGCCAAGTTCATTACCTCTATCTTTGGGCAACCGAACTTGCTCTTCCGCCACTCCCAGGTAGCCGGCAATCCGGCGCAGTGAACTCAAAATAGGCGGCAAGAAGGAATCGGCGACTGCAAAAATGCTAACATCCTTGATATCATGGCGCAACAAATGTGTTGCCGCGTTCTGCAGCAATTTTTCGCGTTGACCGCGCCGATCAACCAAGCGCTGTCTGTCTCGGCTAACTTGGTCGGCGAAGAACTGAGCGATGATTTCCGAGAAGAGTTGGTGGCAGTCGTCGAGTGGTCGCCAGAACACATCGGTATCTACCGCATCAGTAGGCGGGAACATCTGGTCAGTAGTCAGGCCGTTGATTTCGGCAGCGGAAAACGCTTTGACCCAGGCGAGCTGGGTGATTGGAAAGACCATGTCGGGCGGCGCGCTATAATCCGGCAAGCGTCCATAGCGGAGTTCGCCGCTCAGGCGCCTAGCCCAGATTACTTCCTTGCCGGTCCGGACCGACTGCCCGGCAGCGAGCGCAAGAGTTTGTCCGGCTGACAATAGGGAGAAAATCCGTGGCGGCGCAACAACGTCAGGACTGGATAGTAAAACGTCCAGCCATTCTTCAATCATAAACCAGATGACTTCAAAAATGTGTCGGCCGCTGCGGCAGGCGTTGCCGAGCAATCCCGCCCGCGACATGGTTTTTAGTTCCGCGCCGACAGGGCTCTGCGCCATCAGGCGAATGCCGGTATCACCGTGGAATGGAATGCCAAACAAGGGTTGGCCTTCTTCCACCGTAAATAAATACGTCTGCTGAAATCTGCGGCTATTGGCGGCAGAAACTGCATATACCTCGACGCGACCTTCCCAGACTTGCCAGAAGGTATCCGAGTGTTCCAACCAGAACGGTTGGGAGGGCAGTAGCGTGATAAATTGGGAGGGTGTTTGGTTGTTGTTATTGCTCATGATTATTCACCCTCCTCCAGTCCAGACAAACGCTGGTCAAGATCGGGGTCAAGCAATTGTTTGTAGGGACCGCCCGCAGTCATCATGCTTTCATGCGTTCCCCGCTGCACGACCTTTCCTTGTTGCAACACGATGATTTCGTCGCAATCCCGAATGGTGCTGAGGCGATGGGCAATGACCAGACAGGCGCAGCCGCGGCGGGAAATATTGTCGGTGACCAGACGTTCGGTCAGCGGGTCCAGGGCGCTGGTTGCTTCATCCAGCACGAGCAGGGACGGATTGGTGGCCAGGGCGCGGGCGATCTCCAGCCGCTGCCGCTGACCGCCACTGAAGTTGCGTCCGCCTTCCTCCATGGCTGCGTCATAGCTTCCTTGCAGGGCGGCTATGTCGTCGTGAATGGCTGCGTCCCGTGCCGCACGCACAATGTCGAATCGCGGCAAGGTAGGATCGAACAAGGAAATGTTTTCGGCGACCGAGCCGCTGAACAGCACAATATCCTGATCTACTCCAGCCAGTGAATGGACCAGTACTTCCCGCGGCAGTTCACTGCGGGTTTTTCCATCAAACAAAATTTCGCCTTCCCATGGCTGATACAAGCCGGTAACCAGCCTGGCAACAGTGGATTTGCCACTGCCGGAGCCGCCAACCAGCGCCACTCGGCGACCCGGCTCAATGCGCAGGCTAAACTTTTCAATCAGCGGCGGTTCCAGGCGACTATAGCCAAAACTGATTTCTCGCAGCTCTACTTGACCGGTCAGCTTATCCAGATGGCCATCGAGTTGAGTATTGCCGGCTTCGATACTGGTATCGCGTGGATAGCGCATGACATCGTCCAGCCGGTGTATTTGTGTTTCTGTGGTCTGTAGGGTTTCCACCAAAGATAGCAACTTGTTGACCGGTTCTTGAAATTTTCCCATTAGACTCTGGAACGCCATAAAAACACCAACAGTCATCAGTCCGTCCATAATTTCAAATCCGCCAATCGCCATGATCATCGCCGTGTTCAGGCCGCCAAGCAGCACCGGCGCCAGCATAAACAGCTGCTGCGTCAGTTCCACGCGTTGCATGGCATCGAGGATTTTACTCTGATAACCGGCCCACTTTGTGAAGAAGTCGGCCTCATTGCCATTGGCTTTCAGCGTTTCGATCGTCTGGATTCCGGCAATGGATACGCCGTAAACTTTGCCGGCTTCCTGCTGTATTTTCATCTGTTGGTCTTTCAGCCAGCGGAACATGCTCTGCAGAATCAGTACGTTGATCAGGCTAAAAACGCAGCCTATCAGTGTCAAGGACACGTTGTACTGAAACAGCAGCAATAGATAAAACAGTGCGACTGCAACATCCAAAACGGCTGCGGCCGCCTGGCCGGTAAGAACCTGGGCCACGGACTCATTGAACTGAGCCCGGGAGGCCAGCTCTCCCACATAGCGCTGCTGGAAAAACTCCATCGGCAAATGAAATAAATGCCACATAAACTTGCCGGAGCCGCCGACAGTCATACTGCCTTGCCAGCGGGTCAGGCACCAGGCCCGCAGATAAGTTAACGATGCCTGCAGGATTGCGACGACGCCCATGGCGAGGAGCAGGGTGAACATCCAGTCATCATGTAGTCGGCTCAGGATCTCATCAAAAAAGACCTGTTGCATCACCGGCAGCGCCAGCCCAGGAACGACAAGCCCCAACCCGGCGACTAGCACAAACCCCAGCGTGGCTTTGTGATCACGGAATCGTTGAAGAATCGATTGCAGCGAACTGCGAGGGGTGCCGGCCTTGCGAAAATCCGGCCCGGGCGACAACATCAGGGCGATCCCGGTATAGGACCCTTCAAATTCCTCCCAATCGACGGTGCGATGTCCGGAAGCCGGATCGTTCAAATAAACAATATCGTTCTTGAACCCTTCCAAAACCAAAAAATGATTGAAATTCCAGTGGATAATTGCCGGCATGGGTTGCTGGCGAATCTGGTCGGGGCTGTAGCGAAAGCCGCTGCCCATCATCCCCAATCGCCGGGCGGCGCGCAGCACGTTGACGGCTTTACTGCCGTCACGTGAAACGCCGCACTCGATCCGCAGGGTTTCCAGTGGCAGAAACAAGCCGTAACAAGCCAATACCGAACCCAGCGCGGCAGCGCCGCATTCGGTTGCTTCCATTTGTAAAACGACAGGAGTTTGGACCCGGTGTTTCGGTTTCCCCATCATCAGTCGCTCCGCAGCCATTGGCTCAGCCGTTGGAAGGCCTTGACGATTGGCGCCTGTCGTTTCACGACGATGCTGCCGGTACAAGCAGTTCCGGCACTGAGACGATTTGGCGAGCCGGAAATAGATGACCAGAGATAGCCGCTGACGGTATCGGGATCCTTGATCAGGTCAATATGAACTTCCATTGCGGCGCCGCCAACCCGCTGCAAGATCCAGTTGGTCGTATCCTTACTGCCGCTCCAACGGGTAACTGCTTCGGAGGATACCGGATACTCCGAAACCCGGCTGACGCGGCCGATCAGATAGCCATGCTCATTGGAGGCGGTTGTGCCGGTCGAGAGTTGGACGGTCATGCCTGCCTGGATTTTCTTGCCATCGAGCGCCGGCACATATAGCAAGGCTTTGATTTCCTGTTGTTCTGGCGACAAACGTACGCTAAACAAGGGCGTTCCGGCAGAAATGACATCGCCCGGATTGACTTTGATTTCGGCTACAGTTCCATTGGCCGGACTCACTACCTGACCGTCGCGTATCAACTTGTCAGTCAGGGAATTGAGCTGGGCAAC
>JBGSKE010000490.1:0-5263 GCA_041741355.1 Negativicutes bacterium
AAGAAATTATTAAAAAGGCCGAATAGGTCTGACAAAGTGCTGTAATTAAGATGGGGTCGGGTTTACCTGATCCTTTCTTTTTATGCTCATTTTTCTCGCTTTACTTGGCATATAGGATGTGAAAGATTGTATGGTAGAAGAAGTCTATCCGGCGATATACCGCATGGAAATCCCGATTCCCAAGAGTCCGCTCAAAGCTACAAACGCTTATATTATTAAAGGGGCCGAACGGACTCTGTTGATTGACAGCGGGCAGAATTGCGCCGAGGCCTTGGCGGCGATTCAGTCCGGCTTGGCAGAATTAGGCGTTGATTTGGCGAAAACCGATGTGTTTGTCACCCATATGCATGCGGACCATTCCGGATTGCTACCGTTTCTCAAACAGGATGGGACTCGGTTTTTGGCTGCCAAGGCGGATGCGGCCGTAATTAATCACATGTTTACCGATGCGGACCCGATGGAGCCGCTGCGAATTGCCGCCTGTGAGAACGGATTTGCACCGGAGGAGGCAATAGCGGCCATTCGCCGTCATCCCGGCAATGACATTGGTTCAAAGGCAGGTTTGGAATTTAATTTCGTTGCAGATGGTGATATCATCACGGTCGGGCCGTTCCGGTTTCGTTGCATTGCAACGCCGGGTCACACGCAAGGGCATATCTGTCTGTTTGAAGCGGAACATAAATTGCTGATATCCGGTGATCATATTTTGGGCGATATCAGTCCTAACATCACCTATTATTGGGGTGAGCAAAACCCTTTGCATCAATTCTGGAGCTCATTGCAACTGATTGAACGACTGGATGTGCAACAAGTACTGCCTGGTCATCGTCGCCCCTTCAATGATTGCCGCGGCCGAATACAGGAACTGTATACCCATCACCAGCATCGACTGGACGAAGCCTACGAGATTTTGCGAAAAGCGCCGCTGACCGGGTATCAGGTTGCTTCACTCATGACATGGGATATGGTCTACCGCTGCTGGGATGAAGTGGCGCCGGTGCAAAAATTCTTTGCCACAGGTGAAGCGCTGGCTCATTTGCAATTTTTGCTGGCGGAGGGCAAAGTCAAATGCGAGCGTCAGGGTGACGTATATTTTTATTCGCAAACGGTATAGGGAAACGTTGATATAGTAGAGGTTGCCTTGGAGTGAAAAAACCGGTCGCTGACCGGTTTTTTTTATTTAATTTACTATTGCGTTCCGTTCGGCTTGCCGCTATAATTCTTATAGTAGCAGATAATAATATCAAGTGATATAAATGGTGTGGTGAAAATGGCGCGTCAAGCCAAACGAATTCGGCATGAAAAACTTAAAAAGTTGATTGACCACTCGCCGTTTGTGACAGATGAGGATCTGGCCATACGTTTTGACGTCAGCATCCAAACGATCCGCTTGGACCGAATGGAAATGGGGATTCCTGAACTACGGGAGCGTACCCGCCAAGTGGCGCAAGAGGCCCATGCCAATCCCAAGGCAATCGCCAGTCAGGATATGGTCGGCGAAATTTTGGATTTGGATTTGGGTAAAACCGGTATATCAACCATGCAAGTTACACCGCAAATGGTATTTGAGAAAACACATATTGCCCGTGGTCATCATATCTTCGCCCAAGCCAATTCGTTGGCGTTGGCGGTGATGGATGCGCCTGCTGCAGTTACAGGTGTTGCAAATATCAAGTTCAAGATGCCGGTTCGTGAAGGCGAAAAACTGGTGGCTAAAGCGGAAATTGTCAGAACTCGCGGCAACAAGAATTTTATTTGGGTCAAGATCCGTTCCGGTGCGCAAGAAGTCTTTAGGGCCAAATTTATAATGGTTTCACTGGAAGGATGACAAGTGTGATAAAAATTGCTGTAGATGCAATGGGGGGAGATTTTGCTCCCGAAGAAATCGTTCTGGGTGCTGTCGACGGAGCTCGCAAATTCGCCTGCGAGGTATTTCTGGTTGGCGATGAAGTGCGTATCCGCGCTGTACTGCAAAAAATTCCGGATTGGGATCAGCTGCCGGTTCACATTGTTCATGCATCGGAAACGATTGATATGAACGACCAGCCGGGGGTTGCCATTCGCAGGAAAAAAGATGCGTCTGTTGTCGTGGCAACGCGGCTGGTCAAAGAAAAAAAATGTGATGTGGCGATTGCTGCGGGTCACACTGGGGCGGCGGTAGCAGCAGCGCTGTTTGGTCTTGGCCGGATTGCCGGGATTGAACGGGCGGCGATTGCCACGGTGTTGCCGAATATGAATGGAAAAACAGTCATGCTGGATGCTGGGGCCAATGTTGATTCCAAACCCAAACATTTGGTTCAGGCCGCTATCATGGGCTCAATTTATGCAGAGTATGTGCTGGGGATGAAACAACCGCGAGTCGGTTTGCTGAATATCGGCGAAGAACCGTCCAAAGGCAATGAACAGGCGCTGGCAACATTTCCCTTGCTGTCGGAACTGAAAACCATCAATTTCATCGGCAATGTTGAAGGTCGCGACATTACCGCAGCAACCGTCGATGTGGTTGTCTGTGATGGCTTTGTTGGCAATATCGTGCTCAAAACGGCTGAAGGTTTGGCAAAGTCGTTGATGCAACTGGTCAAGGAAACTATTATGCAGGGTGGTATTATAGCCAAGTTGGGCGGTTTGCTAATTATGCCGGCGATGCGCAAACTGAAGAAAAAACTGGACTATGCCGAGTATGGCGGCGCTCCGCTGCTTGGCGTTGACGGCGGGTTCATGATCTGCCATGGCAGCTCAAAAGCACTGGCGATTGAGAGTGCGGTTCGTGCAGCAAAAGAATTTTCGGAACAACGGGTAGTGGAGCATATTCGCGAGAATTTGATTAGGGAGGGTTTGACTAATGACACAAGCGATAGCACAAAATAGGAATGTGGGGATTCTGGGGATTGGAAAATTTGTCCCGGAAGATATACTGACCAATAAAGACCTGGAAAAAATGGTAGATACGAATGATGAGTGGATTATAGAGAGGACTGGAATTAAAGAGCGCCGAATTTCCAAACATGATGTTCCGACATCTGAATTGGCTGTTTTGGCGGCGGAAAAAGCTTTGATCGACGCCGGGCTTACAATCAATGATATTGATTTGATTATTGTGGGTACTTCCAGCCCGGATATGTTTTATCCTTCGGTAGGCTGTCTGGTTCAGACACGACTTAAAGCCAATAAAATTCCTGCATTCGATTTGCAGGCCGGTTGCTCGGGTTTTTCGTATGGGATGGTTGTGGCGACACAATTTATCCGTTCGGGAATGTACAAGAAAATTTTGCTAATTGGCGCAGATGAGATTTCCAAAATGCTTAACTGGAAAGATCGCAATACGTGCATTTTATTTGGCGATGGAGCTGGTGCGGTGGTTGTTGGCGAAGTAGCCGCTCCGTACGGTATACTAGGTGCATATATGGGAGCTGACGGATCCGGTGGTGAACTTTTGAAATTTCCTGCCGGAGGTACCCGAATGCCCGCTACGGTGGAAACCGTGCAGCAAAATTTGCACTCCGTGCATATGGAAGGCAATGAGGTGTTTAAGTTCGCTGTGCGAGCCATGGGCGAAGCAGCCGGAAAAGCACTTGAAGATGCTGGATTGCAGGAAAGTGATATTGATTGGCTGATCCCGCATCAGGCAAACATGCGAATTATTCAGTCGGCGGCAAAGCGACTGAAAATGCCGATGGAAAAGGTTATTGTTAATTTGGACAAATATGGGAACACATCGTCGGCATCTATCCCGCTTGCACTGGAAGAAGCTGTCGTGGATGGACGGATCAAACCAGGAGATATTGTGCTTATAGTTGGATTTGGTGCGGGACTTACATGGGCTTCTGTTATATTCCGGTGGGGAAAATAACAAATTAATCGATGATTTTGGGTTGGAAGGAAGGATATTCGTGGCTAAAACCGCTTTTCTTTTCCCGGGACAAGGGTCACAGTCGGTGGGAATGGGTAAAGAGTTATCTGACAAATTTTCGGTTGCAAAAAAGACCTTTGAAGAAGCGGATCAGGCACTAGGCTTCTCCATTAGCAAACTTTGTTTTGAGGGCCCCGAAGAGGAACTGCGCAAAACAGTCAACACACAACCCGCCATTTTGACGGTCAGTGTCGCCGCTTTCCGTGTATTGCAGGAAGCTGGTGTACAGGTTGACATCACTGCAGGGCATAGCCTGGGTGAATATTCGGCGTTAGTCGCGGCAGGCGTGCTGGATTTTGCTGACGCAGTCCGTTTGGTCAACAAACGGGGAGCGTTCATGCAAGAGGCGGTGCCGCTCGGACAAGGCGCCATGGCGGCTGTCCTGGGGATTGAACGGGAAAAAGTTGTGGCAATCTGCGCGGCAGTGGAAAAAGAACATGGTGCAGTGCAAGCTGTCAATTTTAATTGCCCGGGTCAGATTGTCATTGCAGGAACAACCACTGGAGTGGAAAAAGCAGCAGAAGCACTGAAAGCCGCAGGCGCCAAACGAACGATTATATTGCCGGTGAGTGCACCGTTTCATAGTTCGTTATTACAGCCGGCTGCCGAAAAATTGGCGGGGGAACTGGCAAGAGTCGAGTTTCATGAGCCCAAAATTCCCGTTGTAGCCAATGTGAATGGCAAAGCCTCTTTTTCCAAGGCCGGCATCAAAGAATTGTTGGTGACTCAGGCTGCTAATCCAGTGCTTTGGGAAGATTGTGTCGCCACAGTGGCGGAGTATGGCGTGGATGTGAGTATTGAGGTGGGACCGGGAAAAGTTTTGACCGGGTTTACCAAGAAAATCGCCCCGCAAATCACCACTTTGAACGTCGAAGATTTGGAGTCATTGCAAAAAACGCTTGATTATTTCAAGGAGGTCCGCTAAAATGCTATTAGCCAACAAAACGGCTCTTGTTACTGGGGCATCGAGAGGAATTGGCCGGGCGACCGCGCTGGAGCTGGCCAAAGCAGGCGCTAAAGTTGCCGTAAATTATGCAGGAAATCGTGCTGCCGCCGAAGAAGTAGTGGCGCTGATTGAAGCAGCTGGCGGTCAGGCATTTATGGTTCAAGCCGACGTCGGCGACTCTGCTGCGGTAGACGCCATGGTTAAATCCGTCGTAGAGCGTTTCGGCTCGATAGACATTCTGGTTAATAATGCCGGAATTACACGCGATAACCTAATTATGCGAATGAAAGAAGAAGATTGGGACGCCGTGATCCACACTAATCTTAAAGGAATCTTTAACTGCACCAAGGCTGTTTCCAAATTAATGATGAAGCAACACTATGGTAGAATCGTTAACATGACTTCGG
>JBGSKE010000491.1:0-5985 GCA_041741355.1 Negativicutes bacterium
CGCTCGAACAGCTTCAGGCCGAGCTCTTGCTCGGCCTGGGCAACGCATTGCGATAAGTAAGGCTGGGTAATGTTCAATTCCCTAGCGGCCTGGGAAAAATGCAAAAGCTTGGCCAATTTCAGAATGTAGCGAAGATGATACAGTTCCATGTAAAATAATCTCCTTGTCGGTGATTTTTGTTTCATTTATAACCGTGAATAATATATTCGATAACAGAAAGCAATTTCACTTCTTTCAATTAAAAAAATATAATAAACATAATTAAAGGAAAGGGCGTAAAGCGATTAAATACACCACTGCCCCGTTTTTAGCGATATTCGGCAATAAAGGAAGGCGTTTGACGATGAAAAAAAAAGTGTTTGAATATATCGATGCGCATCAGGAAGATATGATCGATTTATGGCGTGAAGTTGTGAATATCGAGAGCGGTTCGGGCAATAAAGCCGGGGTTGATGAAGTTGCGGCGCGCTTTCGCAAAGTCATCGAACAGGCCGGCGGCACAGCCCGCACTATTGAAATGAATAATGCCGGCAACATGTTGATTGGAGATTTTGTCGGTGCAAAAAAAGACGGCGGAATTGCGTTTATGGGGCATATGGATACGGTATTTCCTGACGGTACCGTTGCCAAACGCCCGTTTACCATTAGCGACGGCAAGGCGTATGGACCTGGCGTGCTGGACATGAAAGGCGGTATCGTCGCATTTCTTTATGCAATCAAGGCTTTGAAAGCGGCAGGGTATGATGCCCGCCCATTGAAAATCATTCTGGCCGGTGACGAAGAAGTTGCCCACGCAAATTCTGACGCCGCGGACCGCTTTGTGCAGGAGGTAAAGGGGTGTGTCGCCGCATTCAACTGTGAAACGGGCTTTTTGGATGACGGAATCGTCACCGGTCGTAAAGGCACGGCGGTATTTACGTTTGAAGTCAAGGGCGTATCGGTGCATGCCGGCAACGAGCCGGAAAACGGCCGCAGTGCGATTCTGGAAATGGCCCACAAAGTAATCGACATTCAAAAGTTGACTGATTTTAATATTGGAATCACCTACAATGTCGGCGTAATTGCCGGGGGGATTGTTCCCAACGCCGTGCCGGACTATGCCAAGATCAAGGTGGATGTGCGTTACATTGATCCGGTGCAGTTGCCGGGAATCCAGGCGGCCATGCAAAAAGTCGCCGACACTGTCTATGTGGAAGGAACCAGCGCAAATGTCGTGATGGAACCGGGAATTGCGCCGATGCAGACGACCGAAGGCGTCAAAAAGCTGTTCGAGATTGTGAAGAAAACCTATCAGGAAAACGGCTGGAGCAATCCGTATGAAAAGTTCGTCGGTGGCGGATCAGACTCGGCCTATAGCGTAATCGCCGGCGTGCCGACGGTTTGCGCCATGGGCGTCAAGGGCGGCCGCAACCATAGCGCACAGGAGTTTGCGGTTGTCGATACTTTGTTCGAACGGGCCAAATTGCTGGCGGCTAGTACGTTGAACCTCGATCAAGCCTAATATTTTCTAGTGATTGTATCCGGTGGAGGTGTGACATGACGATTTTGGCGAACGCTCGAGAGCAACTGGAATACTGGACGACAATCCGGCGGCATTTGCATCAGCATCCGGAAATCGGCTTTGAAGAAGTGGAGACCACTGCTCTGATCAAGCGGGAACTGGAAAAAATCGGCGTGGAAATTTGCCCGCTGGCGATTGACACCGGGGTAATGGGGATAATCCGCGGTACTAAACCTGGACAGGGGAAAAGCATCGCACTCCGGGCGGATATTGATGCACTGCCGATTCAGGAGCAGACAGGACTCCCTTATGCCTCGGTTCGGCAAGGTGTTATGCACGCATGCGGACATGACGGTCACACCACCGTGTTATTGGGTGCTGCCAAACAACTGTTTGAAATGCGTGATCAGTTTTCCGGCATTGTCAAGTTGTTGTTTCAGCCGGCTGAGGAACGATTGCACGGCGCTCGTTCGATGATCGCCGCCGGTGCGCTGGGATCGCCTGCACCGGAACTGATCCTGGGAATTCATGGCGGTACGGAAACCCCGATCGGCAAGATCGGAGTTTGGTCAGGAGCGTTCATGGCTTCCGCCGATCAATTCACGGTAAGGATTACCGGGCAGGGCGGGCACGCAGCTTATCCCCATCGCAACAAAGACCCGCTGCTGGCTGGCGCCCATGCGGTCGTGGCGCTCCAGACAATCGCGGCTCGCGAAATTGATGCGATCGACAAATTTGTTTTGTCCGTCTGTGAATTTCACGCAGGGACCGCCTTCAACATCACACCAGCTGACGCGGTAATTACCGGCAGCGTCCGCTGTCATGACGCCAAAACCCGGGAATCAGTCCCGGACCGCATCGACCGGGTGGTTGGCGGAATTGCATCAGCCTTGAATTGTACGCACAAACTGGATTATGTGTTCGGCATACCCGGCGTCGTCAACGATCCGGCAGTGGTGCAGTCGTTAATGAGTGCAGCAATAGAGACGATAGGAAGCGGAAATGTCGTGCAACTCGAACGTCCGCTGATGGGCTCGGAAGATTTCGCCTTTTTCCTGGAGAAGGTTTCAGGGGCGATTTTTCGACTGGGCGTTGGCAACGCACCCGGGCAAGTCTTGCACAATCCGTTGTTCAATTTTCCTGATGATGCACTGCCTGTTGGCATCGCAACCATGACTGCCTTTGCTTTGGAGCATTGCAGATAAACAAATTAAGAAAAGAGGTGTGCGCATGTCCGGAAAAAAATTCAAGTTTGAGTTTCCTCACGTTTTTGCTCTTATGTTCATTCTGACCATTCTCATGGCGGTCTTGACTTGGGTCGTGCCAGCCGGCGAATTCACCCGTGTTAAGCAGGGGGCCATCACAAAAGTTGTGGCTGGGTCGTTCCATTTTGTCAAATCCCAACCGCAAGGATTCTGGCAAATTTTCGAAGCTGTGTCCAAAGGCTGGCTGCAATCAGCTGGAATCATTTTCATGGTGTTTTTTGTCGGCGGCGCGATTACGATTCTTGAACAAACTGGCGCATTGCGGGTTGGTTTGGGCAAAGTTGTAAAGAATTTGAAAGGCAAGGAACTTGCCGCCGTCGCCATCGTTATGACAATCATGTCGATCGGCGGAGCGACCGGCGTATTTGCCAATCCCGTCGTGGCGTTGATTCCAATTGGATTGATGTTATCCAAGGCGCTCGGCTATGACGAGGTGGTTGGCTTCGGCATGATTTACCTCGGCGCATACGCGGGTTTCAACGTTGGCTGGGGAAATGTGTTTACCGTAGGAATCGCGCACGACATTGCACAATTGCCGATGTTTTCCGGCATGGGCGTGCGGGTGTTTTTCCATATCGCCAACTTGATTCTTACCTTCGGATTTTTGGCGATGTATATCAAACGGATCACTGCAGATCCAACAAAGAGCTTGACTTATAACGCTGACAAAGCGAAAACGGAAACGGCAATCCAGGAAGAAAAAGAGGAGCATCTTACGCTACGGCAGGGCCTTTGTCTGGTGATTGCGGTCGCCTGTTTTGCCGCGATTATTTATGGCTCGCTTAATCTAAAGTGGTCATTTAACCATTACTCGGTCATGTTTGTCATGATGGCAGTGCTTTGCGGCATTGTTGGCGGGTTGGGGATTTCGGGAACTGCAGAAGCGTTCGTCAAGGGTTGCGGCACGATGGTATACGCCGCATTCGTCGTCGGCATGGCGCGGGCGATTTCCGTTGTTATGATTGACGGAAAGATCATGGATACGATGGTTCAGTGGTTGTCGATGCCAATCGCATATGTGGGCCCGGTAGTGGGGGCTAATTTTATGTTGATTGCCAATGTTGTCATCAATTTTTTCATTCCGTCCGGTTCGGGCCAGGCGGTCACTGTTATGCCGATTATGGTTCCTCTTGCGGATCTGACCGGAATCACCCGTCAGGTTGCTACCCAGGCATTTCAATTTGGCGATGGCCTGACCAACTGCATTATTCCGACATCTGGCACATTGATGGGGTGCTTGGGAATTGCTAATATCAAGTATGAGAAATATGTAGGCTGGTACTGGAAGTTTGTGGCTGTCCAGTTGATTCTTGCGGCGATTGCCGTTACCATTCTGCAGGTTGCAAAATGGGGTCCGGCCTAGCAAGCGAACTGCAGCACTAACCCCAAATCAAATTTGCAGCTTCGGTTGTTGCTGATCGGGTGATAACCAAGGCTGCATTTCTGTCAAATAATATTGTATACATTCGAAAATTTTCTTTACGAACGGACCAAAACCCGCTATAGTGTGAGTATGAAAAACTATAATTTTAAGACGCAAGTTCAAACGACATATTGCACATTGCCGGGGATGATTACGCATAGCCTACGCGAGGCGATCTTGTCGGGCGAATTGAGCGGCGGATTTCAACTGAAACAGGAAGAGCTTGCAGCAAAGTTCAACGTCAGTATGAGTGCGCTACGCGAGGCGCTGAAAACGCTGGAAGCGGAAGGTTTGGTGAAGTTTTTTCCTAACCGGGGCGCTATTGTCAGCGAGCTTTCGGCAGAAGAAGCGCAGGAGATATTTGACATACGATTGTTTTTGGAACTGGGGGCATTGGAGTTGGCGATTCCGAACCTGGGCACGGAAGAGCTGAACGTTGCGGAAACGATTTTGCAGGAATTAGATACCGAACCGGACAGCAAGCGTTGGGGTGAACTGAACTGGCAGTTTCACGAGGTATTGTACAGGGCGGCGGGGAGGCCCAAACTGCTTTCGATGCTTCAACACCTTCACAACAATGTCGAACGGTATATGCGCATCTATCTGTCAACGCTGCACCACCAGGAAAAGTCGCAATCAGAGCACAGGCTACTGCTGGCGGCCTGCGCGGAAAGAGATATAAAAAAAGCACAGAAGTTGTTGCGCAAACATATGAACGATGCGCAAAAAAACTTGGGTAAATATCTGCGTCGATAGGCGCATTTTTCTTGCGATATATTTTCGAAAATCGAAAATAAAATACAACGATAAGCGACATAAATGCTGGATATGAGAAGAAGAGGAGGAGTAAATCATGTCAAGTGCAAGCCAACGGATTGAGGAATTCAAAAAATCCTACATCGAATTAAAACCGTCGATCAGCGCCAAACGCGCCGCAATTTTTACCGAATCCCATAAACAGACAGAAGGACAGGCTGTAATCATCAGGCGGGCCAAAGCATTCAAGGCGGTCTGCGAACAGATCCCGGTCACCATTTTTGACGACGAACTGGTTGTCGGCGCGATAGGCGAGTTCCGCAAGGCGGGCATCGTTTGCCCCGAGTACTCCTGGCAATGGGTCGAGCAAGAAATGGACAGCTTCGCCAGCCGTACGCAGGACCCGTATTGTATCGACGACTTGACCAAGCACCAGCTGCGCAAGGACATCTTCCCTTATTGGCAGGGAAAGTCACTGGAAGAAACCTTTTTATCGCGGATTCACCCGGAAACGGCCAATATTCTGATCGATACCGGCATTCTTGATAATGACTCCAAGTGGCGAAACGCGGTGGGGGAAATTACGGCCGACTATCAGGATTTGATTTTCAAAAAGGGTTTCGGCGGAATCAAGGCGGAAGCGGAAGCGAAGCTGGCCCGGTTGGAACCGACGTCTACGGAGGCGTTGGAACAGATCGAGTTTTATCAGGCTGCGACGCTGGTTGCCGAAGGAATCATAACGTTGGCGAATCGGTATGCTGACAAGGCCGCCGAGCTGGCCAAAGCGGAACCGAATCAACAACGCAAAGCGGAACTGGAAGAGATTGCAACCGTTTGCCGTCGTGTGCCGGAACATCCGCCGGAAACTTTCCGCGAAGCGATCCAGACGGTCTGGTTCACGCAGCTCGGTTCGATCTTGTCGGAGAACTCGCTGGCCTTGAATCTGGGACGGTTCGATCAATACATGTATCCGTATTACGCCAAGGATATCGCTGCAGGCAAATTGGACAAAACACAGGCACAGGAGTTGATCGAGGCTC
>JBGSKE010000492.1:0-2204 GCA_041741355.1 Negativicutes bacterium
CGTACGGTTCCGTACACGGCGGTTCATGTAGTGTGTTGAAGTCGGTGGTGCCGGTCAATGTATGAGACCAACCCCGGCATGTCGAAATATGATTTTAGAACAGCTTTATTCATGAGCGAGGCCCCTGTATTCCACCAGGGGCCTCGGCCGTTTGTGGCCGATCGCCATGCTCGGACAGATAGCTGGTGATAGAGGCCATAACCATTTCGCCGCTTGTTCGCGTTGCAACGTAGATGTTGCAGTCGTCGACATTCGCGCCACGCGCCATGCCTGGCGCACAAACAAGAAAGGCGGCATAACGCCGCCTTTCTGAAGTAATTATCATTTTTGAGGCAATCCGTTACAGTACTTTCTTCATCTCAGTCCCACAGCCGCATTTACCCGGCTTCTGGCTGACGGTACCGCAATTGCATCCGTCACCGCAACCGCAGGCATACTTGGCTTTTGCCGGGAAGTTAAGGCTTTTATCGCCAACTTTAACCACGACTTTGTCTTTGCTGACGCTGCTCACCGTCCCTTTGGCAAGTGCATTACCGCAGCTGCATGTGCCCTCTTTATTAGCCATGGTTTTGCAATCACATGTATTATCACAGTTACAGACATACACGGTATCACCTTTTTTGTAGACCGGCAGATTCTTATCGGCAAAAGCAATAACAGCAACCAGCAACAGACTTGTTACGAACAAACTGATGAGAATTTTTTTCATGATGAGTCTCCTTATTGAATGAAATTATACCAACGAAAGAACTATATATCTTGCTTTGGGAATAATCAATCTTGTTGATCGGTCAGAGCATTGACTTAACTTGTCTCTTCGTTTGAGTGTTAGCCGCAAATCCTCCCGTCAACCAGTTCAACCACCCGCCTGCAGCGATGCGCCAAACGGGGATCATGGGTAACGATCAGGAAGGTGGTCCCCGATTCTAGGTTTACCTCATACAACAGCTTGAATATCTCATCAGCAGCGGCGGTGTCGAGATTTCCGGTCGGTTCATCGGCCAGAATGAGCGGCGGATTGGCCGCCAGAGCACGGGCAATGGCAACCCGCTGCTGCTGTCCACCGGAGAGTTTGGCCGGTTTGAAATCGAGGCGATCAGCCAATCCTACCCGCGTAAGCAGCGCAGTTGCCCGCTCGCGCTGCAGTGGTGTCGGCCGCCCATCTTCCAGCATCAGCGGCATCATGACGTTTTCGAGAGCAGTAAACGCCGGGATCAGGTGATGAAACTGGAAGACAAAGCCGATACTCCTGCCTCGCAGCTTTGTAAGCTCTTCATCCGCTAACGTCCACGTTTTGCGGCTCTGAACCTCGATTACGCCGCTCGTCGGATGCTCCAGCAGGCCGATGACATTCAAAAGGGTACTTTTACCGGAACCGGACGGGCCGATCAGAGCGGTAAATTCGCCCTGCTGCAGCGTCAGGTCTATCCCATGCAGCACTTCTGTCGTAATGCCGTCGTTGCCGTACTGTTTGCGGACATCGGTCAGCTGAATTATGTTGTTCGTTTCAGACATTGCGGATCGCCACCACCGGATCGAGTTTCGCCGCCCTCACCGCCGGAGCGGCCGCAGCGAGAATACCGGTAACTGTTGCCACCCCTGCCGCAATCAGAAACATACCCGGTTCAAGCACTACCGGAAAGATCGGTGTGCCGTCAGGATTTTTGGCCGTGCCGGCAAAGAAGGTCACCAGCAGGGCACCCAGTCCGCTTCCGAGCAGGGAACCGACCAACCCGACAACGCCCCCCTGGAGGAGGAAAATATGCCGTATGCGCCTCCGGGAGCAGCCCATCGCCCGCAAAATACCGACCTCGCGTGATTTCTGTATAACCGATACGACCAGCACGCTCGTTATCCCGAAGGCCACCGAAATAATGACAAAGAATTGAATCATGTAGCTGGACGCACTCTGTGATTTGAGGCCGACCATCAGTTGGGCATTGGTTTTCATCCAGCTCTCAGCGGTCAATCCGGTCTGCCGGGCGAGCTGTTCGCCGATAACCTCCGCTTTGAAAAGCTCCCGTACGGTAACATCGATGCTCGATACGCCGCCGACAAGATCAAGCAGGTTCTGGGCCGAGCGGAGCGTAATAAAAACCCAGCGACGGTTGAGATCGCGGATACCGACATCGAAAATACCGGCCACCGTAATAGTTTCACTGCGGCCGTCGGCGGTCTGCAGGCGGATTTTATCCCCCAGCGTC
>JBGSKE010000493.1:0-5448 GCA_041741355.1 Negativicutes bacterium
AGTCGGCCGAACGGGGGCGGCGCGGGCAGTCGGCGGCGCCATGCATGCCAATCGTACGCCGATCGTTGTTCCCTGTCACCGGGTGATCGGTTCGGACGGCAGTTTGACCGGATTTGGCGGTGGATTGTCGCTGAAGCAGGAACTATTGGCTTTGGAACAGAAAAAGACTGAATAGAAGCGGTGTGTATCACCGATATAATAGGAGAAGACATGGCGATAAAATTGATTGCAATTGATTTGGACGATACACTGCTGGACAATCGGCAACAAGTAAGTCCGCGGACCCGCACAACGCTGCAGCAAGCGATGCGAAAAGGTGTGGCGGTGACCATCGCTACCGGACGGATGTTTCAGTCGGCGTTGCCGTTTGCCGCCGAAATCGGCATTGAGTTGCCGTTGATTACCTATAATGGCGCATTGATCAGACAACGGCTTACCGGCGAAACCATTTTTCACCGACCGATTGATACCGGATTGGCTCAGGAATTGGCTGATTTGTTTCGCCAGCACAACTGGTATTTGCAAAAATATGTCGATGATCAGTTATATGTGACGGATTTGGATGAAAATGCCCGGTTTTATGCCGACTATGCCAAGGTGGAAGCGATTCCGCTGGGGAATGCTTTTTACCGTATGGCAGAAGCGCCGACGAAAATGCTCAGTATGGGTGAACCGGAGGCACTGGCGGCAATTTCAGCGGAACTGACTGCCCGTTATGGCGGACGCTTGTATTTAGCATCGTCAAAGAAGCGCTATCTGGAAATGGTCGACGCCCGGGTGAATAAGGGACAGGCGCTGGATTTTTTGGCCGGGCGGCTGGGCATCCAACAGAGTGAGGTCATGGCGATTGGCGACTCGATGAATGACCTGGATATGATTGAATATGCCGGCGTCGGTGTGGCGATGGGCAATGCCAATCCGACGGTCCGGGCTGCGGCCGACTTCGTTACGCTGGGTAATGCCGAAGACGGAGTGGCGGTAGCCGTGGAAAAATTCGCGTTGTCTTAAAAGCTGGAGGTGGGTCCGTGGTTATTGGGATAGGCATTGATCTGATTGAAATTCACCGGCTGAAAAAAGCAATCGAGAATCCGTTGTTCGTTCAGCGGGTCTTCACGCCGGCAGAGCGTGCCTATTGCGACAGCCGGGGACGCCAGAACGCGGCTTCCTATGCAGCGCGATTCGCGGCGAAGGAAGCGGTGATGAAGGCGTTGGGTACGGGACTGTCCGGCGGCGGAACCTGGCAGGATATTGAGATATTGCCTGATGAAAAAGGGCAGCCGGTAATGCAGCTGAGTGGATTTTTTGGCGAACTTGCCCAAGAACTGCACGTTTCAAGGGTTTTTGTTTCGCTATCCCATGCACAGGAGTTCGCCACGGCCCAAGTATTGCTTTGGAGAGGTGAAACGGCATGAAAATCGCCACTGGGCGGGAAATGCGGGAGATCGACAAGTCGACGATGGAATGGTTTGGCTTGCCGGGTATCGTATTAATGGAAAACGCCGGTCGGGCAGTGGCTGAAAAGGCTGTAGCCCTGCTTGGCGAACCTAAAGGCAAGATCGTTTTTATTGTTTGCGGGCGCGGCAATAATGGCGGTGACGGCTATGTGGCCGCCCGTTGGTTGCATAACTGCGGGGCGCGGGTCAAACTGTTTATGGCAATGGATCGTACGGTGGTCAAAGGCGATGCGCTGACTCAGCTGGAGACCGCACTGCGGATGGGAATTGAGTGCTTTGACCATACCGAACCGCGTGGCCTGGAAAAGGCCCGGATTGCGGTGGCGTTCGCCGACCTGGTGATTGATGCGCTGGCCGGAATCGGTTTGCATGGTGAACTGAGCACGATATATAAAGAAAGCATCGAGTTGATGAATAGCGCCGGCAAGAAAATTTTGGCTATCGATATTCCTTCCGGTGTTGATGTCGATACGGGAGCGGTGCGGGAAAAAGCCGTGCAGGCGATGGCAACCGTTACTTTTGGCCTGCCCAAACCGGGATTGCTGCTCCAGCCAGGCGCAGCTTGCGCTGGTGAGATCGTTGTTGCGCCGATCGGGATTCCGCAAGAACTGTTGACAGCGGCAACGATTCGTCAGACTTTGATTACGCCGGAGTATGTTGCCAGTCGTTTGCCACGACGGGAGGCGGATGCGCATAAAGGCAGTCAGGGGCATGTTTTGGCGGTGGCCGGTTCGCGCGGACTCAGCGGCGCTGCGTTTTTGGCTGCGCAGGGAGCATTGCGGGCAGGAGCGGGTTTGGTTACCGTTGCTGTGCCGGAAAGTATTCGCAATGTGATGGAGATGAAGACGACCGAGGCGATGACGCTGGAACTGCCGGAAACCTTGGCAGGCGGGCTGGGGGCGGAGGCTATTCAGCGGGTGCAGGATTTTTCTGCTCGGGCGTCGGTTATCTTGCTCGGCCCTGGCCTGGGCCGCCATGAAGAGACGTTGGCAGCGGTACGGGAAATGGTGCGGACGCTTGAACGACCGTTGGTGCTGGATGCCGATGCGTTATACGCTATGGCCGGACATAACGAAATTTTGGCTGCTGCCGGCGGTTTGGCGGTACTGACGCCGCACCCCGGTGAAATGGCCCGACTGACCGGCCTGTCGGTGAAGCAGATTCAGACTGACCGGCTGGGCTCGGCGCGGCGGGCGGCTGCCGAGTGGAACAGCATTGTCGTATTGAAAGGGTCCCGCACCGTGGTAGCGTTCCCTGACGGCGAACTGTTTGTCAATCCCACCGGAAATCCTGCTATGGCAACCGGTGGAACTGGCGATGTATTGGCCGGTATGATCGCGGCGCTGATCGCGCAGGGGTTGTCCAGCCATGACGCCGCCGTGCTCTCTGTTTTCCTGCATGGCCGGGCTGGCGATCTGGCTGCGGCAGGCCGTATTGTCGGCATGACTGCACTGGACTTGGTAGAGCAGGTGCCTGCGGCGATTCACTCACTTGTGATATAATAATATTTACTCGATGAGCCTGCCGGAAAAGGAGGTGAAACCGGTTGCATCGTCGCTATTGTTTGAGTTGGTTGATTTTCCTGCTGTTAAGTTTGGTTACGGGAATTGCTTTGGCAGCTCCTGCTGCTAACGCCACTGTATCGATAACTGGCATGCGTTGGGGGCGCGCGGCCGATGCGGTGACCGGTTCGCAGACTATCCGACTGGTATTGGAAACCAGCGCCCCGGTGACAGTCGATCAATTTATCACGGCGAAACCGAATTGGCGGATTGTCCTGACTATGCGGGGCGTGAATGTCGACAAATTGAAGATTACGCCATCGCCGGACCCATCGGTGGTTAAGTCGATGAGTGCGGTGAAATCGGCTAAAGACACGGTCCATGTGATGCTGGAATTGCCAGCGGAATTGAAAGAAAAACAATATAAAGTTTTCACGCTTAAGGCCGACCCCAAAGCCAAACGACCGTTTCGTATCGTCATTGATATCGCGAAAGCCATGCCGGTGACAAATGTGGAATTCTCGACGGGTTTGCGGGGCAAACTGATTGTGCTGGATCCCGGGCATGGCGGTACCGATCCCGGCGCCATTGGCCCGCGGCGGACCCATGAAAAGAATTTGAACTGGTCTATGGCGGTGAAAGTGAAGGCGATTCTCGAGCGCGCCGGTTCCACTGTCTTGATGACCCGCCCCGGCGATGTCGATCTGACGCCTGCATCTGCCTCGGACCGCGATGACCTGCGGGTCCGGACGATGGTTGCCAACAACCGAAAAGCGAATATCTTTGTCAGTATCCATCACAATGCTTCGGTAAACTCCGACCTAAACGGTACTACAACTTATTATTATCCCAAAACCCCTTACGATTCGGTGCTGGCGCAATGCCTCCAAACGGCAATGGTCCGCGGCGGCGGCTTGGACAATATCGGGATTCGCACCGCCAATTTCTTTGTTGTCAAAAATGCCTGGATGCCGGCGGCGCTGTTGGAGATTGGCTATATTTCCAACCCGCAGGAAGAACAGACTTTGAATAATCCTGCGTTTCAGCAAAAAATGGCTTTGGCGATCGTGGCGGGTATCGACCAATTCTTTGCCCAAGCTGCGAAAATGCGAGGTGGACGATGATGAAACGCCAGGTGATTTATGCAATTTTAGGCTGTTTGTTTACAGTTGGACTACTGACTGGCTGTTCGCCTGAACAGATCGGCAAGCTGCCGCCAACCAACAATGGGACGGCAGTCACGCCGCAAAAACCGGTCGCGCCTGCAAAGCCGGTCATTGCAGAGACGGTTCCGGTCAAAGTGTATTTCGGTACACATAATGCGCGGTATCTGGTCGCGGAAGTGCATCAGTTGAAACCGGGCCCCCAGTTGATGCAACAGGCGATCGAAACGTTAGCCAAAGGGCCGCGTAGCAGCGACCTGGTCGCCGTGCTTCCCAAGGCGACCAAAGTCAAAAGTTTGGTCGTGCGCGACCGGATGGCGATTGTTGATTTTTCCACTGAGCTGGTGAAGCGGGGTTTTGGCGGATCGGCGACTGAGATTTTGGCTGTGGCGGCGATTGTAAACACGCTGACAGAGTTTCCCGAAGTGGAGCGGGTTCAAATTTTGGTTGATGGCAAAAAAGCAGACACTTTGTTTGGTCATGTAGACGTGTATGACCCGCTCAGCCGGTCTCCGGGGATTATCAAAAACAAATGACAAATAGAATGGCAAAGCGGGCTGTGTGAGAACTTAAAAAAGTCTCTCCAGCCCGCTTTTTTTGTTTGCCAAGAAGTCCTTCAGTTATTCCACGTACACCCGCGGTACGCGCGGACTGATGGCGCAGGCCAGTTCATAGTTGATGGTTCCGGCCAGAAGGGCGAGTTCGGTCAGCGTGATCTCTGCCTGTCCCTGCCGCCCGAACAGCACGACTTCATCGCCGATGGCAGCGTCACAGACAGGACCGAGGTCGATGACGATTTGGTCCATGCAGACCCGGCCAACGACCGGCCGTCGGATGCCATGAACCAACACTTCGGCTTTGTTGGAAAGAGCCCGGCTATATCCATCCGCATAACCAAGCGGCAGAGTGGCGAGCCAGGTCTGCTGCTGTGTGCGATGAGTGCAACCATAGCTGACGGGCGTGCCAGAGGGAACTTGTTTAATATGAACGATTTGGCTCACCAGCGACATCACCGGCTGCAGGTTGAGCTGCAACGGCATGTCCGGCGCCGGTGGCAGTCCATAGAGGATGATGCCGGGGCGGGCAGCGTCGCAATGAGCGGCGGGAAAGGCATCGGTCGCAGCACTGTTGGCGGCGGAGATCAGCGGCAACTCAATGCCCTGCGCCTTCAGGGCCTGAATCACGCGGGTCAGGCAGTCGAGCTGCTGCAAAGTAAAGCTGGTGTCGGTCTCATCGGCAGCGGCGAAATGTGTGAACAGCCCTGTGACTTCAAGGCCGGAAAGCGCGAGTGCCTGTCGGACAAAATCGACCGTTTGGGCAGGCTGCACA
>JBGSKE010000494.1:0-2975 GCA_041741355.1 Negativicutes bacterium
ACCATCCAACGCCAGGCGATTTTGGCGACCTTGCAGCATTGCGGCGGCGACAAGCAAAAGGCGGCGGAGCTGCTGAAAATCAGTGAGCGAAAACTGTGGTACAAGCTGAAGGAATACGGCGAATCGTAAAACGCAAATCTCCCCAAGAGCAGTCGGTGGCTGCTCTTTTTTGCTGCAAAAATTGCAGTAACTGCAAAATCTGCAGGGATTGTCGGCGGTTTTTGTGTGGGCATCTTGTGGATGAAATGGCCGCGCAGGCCGAAAAATAAGGGTTTTCCACAATCTTGTCGCTTGGCACAGGACTTGCAATAGAAAAGAATAGTTTGAATACTTTGCGCTGACAGGCCAAAGTAATTTGCACAGGAGGAGGTGTCAACGATGTCGATGGACTGGGTGAAGGAATACCCGGGGGCCGTGACGGTCTGCGATGCGCAGGGAATTATTCTGTACATGAACAACCGGGCGGTGAAAGTGCTGTCAGGCACAAGCGGCAGCCTGGTCGGGCAAAACCTGATGGACTGCCATCCCGAACCGGCCCGGACGAAACTGGCGCAGCTGCTGCGGACGCAGGCGACCAACAGCTACACGATCGAAAAAAACGGCGTCAAGAAACTGATTCATCAATCGCCCTGGTATCAGGACGGCAAGTATGGCGGATTTGTCGAATTGTCGATCGAGATTCCGTTTAGCATGCCGCATTTTATCCGCAAGCCCAAAACTGATTAAAAGAAGGAGGCGCTGAAATGGGACTGGAACTGGTAAAAGGAGTCTGGGTGCTCAAAATGGATATGGTGGCGACCACGGCATTGGCGGCGGCGCTGTTGATGCTAGGTTACCAACTGCGCAAACGGGTCAGCGTGTTTGACAAATTCTGCATCCCCGCGCCGGTGCTGGGCGGCTTTGCGTTTTCGCTGCTGGCATTGTTCTGCAAACAAATGGGCCTGATTACATTTGCATTCACGACAACCCTGCAGTCGCCCTTTATGATCGCATTTTTCACCACAGTCGGTATCGGCGGCAGTCTGGCGCTGCTAAAAAAAGGCGGCAGTGGCCTAATGATCTATCTGGTTTCCTGCTGGTTCATCGCCGTATTCCAGAACGCGTTCGGTTCCGGGCTGGCCAGCATGCTGGGGATTCATCCGGCGCTTGGCGTGATGGCGGGAGCGGTGTCGCTCGAAGGCGGCCATGGCGCGGCGGCGGCCTTTGGTCCGACGGCGGAAGCGCTGGGGGTCAAAGGGGCGACGGCAGTGGCGATTGCGTCGGCGACCTACGGCCTGATAGCCGGTGGTCTGCTCGGCGGTCCGATCGCCAAATGGTTGATTGGCAAATACAATGTGGCGATCAAAGCCGGCGAAGGCGATTATGAAACCTATGACCAGGCCATCGGCGCGGACAAGGAAGCCGGGATTGTTACCAGCCGCAGCATTTTATTCATGATGATGCTGGTGCTGGTGATCATGACGTTTGGCGCCTGGGGTTCGGCCAAATTGAAGGCGGCGACCGGGTTTGGCCTGCCGGGTTATGTCGGCGCCATGTTCGTGGCGATCATCCTGCGAAATATCAACGACGGGGTAAAAATGGTCAAACTGCATCTGAAATCGCTGGACATCATTGCCGATGTGTCGATCGGCATTTTCCTGACGATGGCGATGATGACGCTGCGGATTTGGGAACTGTACGACCTGGCGCTGCCGCTGATCATCATTTTGCTGCTGCAGACGATTGCGCTGGCGCTATTTGCGATCTTTATCATGTTCCGCGCACTCGGCAAGGATTACGACGCGGTGGTGATGGTGGCGGGTCTGATGGGGCACGGACTGGGCGCGACGCCGAACGCGGTGGCCAACATGGGGGCGGTGTGCGAGCGCTATGGCTTGATGTCGCACAAAGCGTTCCTGATCATTCCGCTGTGCGGCGCGGTGCTGATCGACTTGGTCGGTATTCCCAACATCGTCTGGTTCATCAATTATCTGACGAAATAAAAGAAGATTTAGGAGTGAATAAACATGGCAAAATTGGTGGAATGCGTACCGAATTTTAGTGAAGGCCGTCGCCCGGAAGTGATTGAGGCGATTGTCGATGAAGTGCGCAAAGTTGAGGGCGTAAAACTGCTGGATGTGAAGCCTGACGCCAGCCACAACCGCGTTGTGGTGACTTTTGTCGGCGAGCCGCAGGCGGCGAAGCAGGCGGCATTTAATGCCTGCAAAAAAGCGGCCGAATTGATCGACATGGAACAACAACAGGGTGAACACCCGCGCATCGGCGCGACCGATGTGATTCCCTTCATTCCGGTGAAAGATGTCACGATGGAAGAATGCGTGGCGCTGGCTGACGAACTGGCCCGTGAGATTGCCGAAAAACTGGAGATTCCGGTCTATCTGTACGAAGATGCGGCCAAGATTCCGACTCGCCGGGCGCTGCCGGATATCCGCAAAGGGCAGTACGAAGGCTTGAAAACCGAAATCAGCAAACCGGAACGCAAGCCGGACTACGGCCCGGCCCGAATGCATCCGCGCGCCGGGGCGACCGTCGTCGGAGCGCGGCAATTCCTGATTGCCTACAATATCAATCTGGACACGGCCGATGTGAGTATTGCCAAGAAAATCGCCAACAGCATTCGCGAGGCAAAAGGCGGCTTCAAATATGTGCGGGCGATGGGGATCAGCGTCGAAGCGCATGGCCGCGAAGTGGCCCAGGTGACGATCAATATGGTCAATTATCAGGGAACACCGCTGTTCCGCGTGTTTGAAACCGTCAAGAATGAAGCGGCCCGCTACGGGGTCAACGTTATTGGCAGCGAAATCATCGGCATGACGCCGATGCAGGCAATGCTGGACGTGGCCGAATACTATCTGCGCCTGGACGGGTTTGAGCGCAAACAGGTACTGGAGGACTCGCTATGAAACTGGTCGAATATCAGGTCGCTGATTTTATGGAGCGTCTGGCCTCGGACGCTCCAGCGCCGGGCGGCGGCA
>JBGSKE010000495.1:0-2162 GCA_041741355.1 Negativicutes bacterium
TGTATTGGTAGTCGATGGGATATCCTGGCTGCGCGATGCGCCGGGTCAACGCACGATCAATGCGTTGACGTCCCAACGGTTGACCGATCAGGGTCGGGGCAGCACTTTCTATGATACTAAGGTCGATGTAAGACCGGCAACAGGAACTGACCTGTAGATCGAGTGATAAAAAAGAGAAGGTATCATTTCCATACCTTCTCCAGAATAGTTTTGTTGATGCAGTGCGGGGATGCCTACGGGCATTCCTGGTTTTATTTTGTCCGGTTGGCTTCGAAGAATTTCAGCGCGACATCGGGGAACAAGGCATAGCTAAGCACGTCTTCAATGGAAGCGTTTGGGTAGCCTTTCTCTGCCAGCGCCGCTTTCAGCGACTCCATTTGCGGCGCGATATCGTCGGCCGGACGATGCGTGATCAGCTGTTCGCCAGCCAGGATTTGTTCGGCAACATCCGGGTTGATCGGCGCCGGTGTGCGGCCATATTTGCCGCGGGCCAGATCTTTGACTTCGCGCGGCACTACTTTGTAGCGACCGAACATGACATTGAAAGCAGCCATCGAGCCGGTAATCTGGCTTGTCGGCGTCACTAGCGGAGGATAACCGAGGTCGGCGCGGACTTTCGGCATTTCTTCCAGCATTTCCTGATATTTGTCTTCCATGCCCTGTTCTTTCAGCTGGTTGAGGAAGTTCGACAACATGCCGCCGGGGATTTGGAACGATAGAACTTTCGTGTCGATATCGATCGCAGTATTCAGCTTGAAGGTTTCCGCGACATTTTTCTTGACGGCGCGGAAATGGTCGGCGATCGGATACAGCGTTTCCTTGGCGATGCCGGTATCCCGTTCAGTACCTTCGAGGGCGGCCACCAGCGCTTCGGTCGCCGGTTGCGACGAACCCATGGCAAAAGGCGACAACGCACA
This sequence comes from Negativicutes bacterium, assembly GCA_041741355.1. GTDB lineage: Bacteria > Bacillota > Negativicutes > UBA1444 > UBA1444 > UBA1444. The sequence goes on from JBGSKE010000495.1 coordinate 918, forward strand.
GTCGATGATATCGACGCCGGCTTCGATCGCTTTCAGATAAGTCATCCCGGCCATGCCGCTCGTATAATGCGAATGGATGTCGATCGGTACCGGAACCGCCGCTTTCAGCGCTTTGACCAAATCAAAGGCGACATACGGGGCCAACAGACCAGCCATATCCTTGATACAAATCGAATCTGCGCCCATGGAAACGAGGTCTTTGGCGACTTTGACAAACGTGTCGATTGTATGGAACGGGCTGATCGTATAAACAAATGCGCCTTGGACATGAGCGCCGGTTTCTTTGGCGACCCGCATCGACACTTCCAGGTTGCGGACGTCGTTCAGCGCGTCAAAAATACGGACAATGCCTACGCCGTTATGAACTGCCCGCTTGACGAACTCGGTGACTACATCATCGGCGTAATGGTTGTAACCAAGAATATTTTGCCCACGCAGTAGCATCTGGACCGGTGTTTTCTTGCAGTGGCGCTTGATGATCCGCAGTCTTTCCCAGGGGTCCTCGTTGAGGAAACGCAGGGTGCTGTCAAAAGTCGCACCACCCCAGGCTTCTAGTGAAAAATAGCCGACATCATCCAGCTTTTCCAGCACTTCGATCATGTCTGAGGTGCGCATACGAGTGGCTGCGAGTGACTGGTGGCCGTCCCGCAAGACGGTTTCCATAATTTTTACCGGTTTGCTACTCATGGGAATCCCCCTTATATGCAATATATAATTAATTTTACATCATAATACTGGTTTTTGTATACATCGGGATAAAATTGCGGCGGCTGGACTTTGCGGGGTCAGGATCGATGCAGACATTTCCAAGTCCAGACGGGTAAGCAATTGATAGACCTGGGGATTTTCCACCGGAGTTGCAGCTGCTGCTGCGTCGCCGTAAGCGTTGACCGCGTTTGTGGAAATGGCGACATCGGTGATGCGGCCCGGTCCGCCGACACAGCCGCCGACACAGGCCATGCCTTCAATGAAATTGGCAGCCAAAGAGCCTGTTTTCGCTTGCTCCAAAACTTTCTGGCAGTTGGGAATTCCGTCAACCTTTAACGGCTTCAAATCCAATGCACGTTTGGGCAGAATCCGCGACAGCGTTTGGGCCACCGCCTCGCTCACTCCGCCAGTTCGGGCGTAAATACGACCAGCCCTGGAAGCGGAAGCGTTTTCTTCATCTGGCAAGGAGGCGGGATTAATCTCAGTCGCTTGAAAAATGGCTGCTAATTCCTGAAATGTCAGCACGAAATCAATCGC
>JBGSKE010000496.1:0-8701 GCA_041741355.1 Negativicutes bacterium
TCAAGACGCTGCTGGGCCAGTTGCCGGCGTTTTCCGGCAAGGTTGAGTTGGGGGATTATCTGTTTCCTGGTTATTTTGAGCAGGAATCCGGCCGGGACAACACGAATACCGCCATGGAAGAAATCTGGCAGGAATACCCTGGCATGAGCAATGGTGAGGTGCGGTCGGCACTGGCCCGTTGTGGCCTGACCAATGAACATATCACCAGTCAGATGCAGGTGCTCAGCGGCGGTGAAAATGCCAAAGTCCGCCTGTGCAAATTAATGTTGAAGGAAGTAAACTGGCTGGTTCTCGACGAACCGACCAACCATCTCGACATCGACGCCAAGGCGGAACTGAAGCGTGCTCTGGTTGACTTTAAAGGAACGATATTGCTGGTGTCACACGAACCGGATTTTTATGAAGACTGGGTCAGCGATATCTGGAATGTGGAAGACTGGACGACCAAAGTAATTTAACCAAATGTAATATCCAATAATAAAGGAGCGATGCAACATGCCAAGAACAGCGTTTACCGCAGCCGGCGCCGTGGCGGTCGGCCCATACTCCCATGCGGTGCAGGCCGGAGAGTTCTACTATTTGTCGGGGCAGACGCCGCTGGATTCTACCACCGGCAGACTGGTTGAGGGCGATATCGCCACCCAGACGGAAAAATGCTTTGAAAATCTGTTCAAGGTGCTGGAAGCAGCTGGCTTGACGGAGGCTGATGTCGTTAAAGCTAATGTGTTTCTGACCGACATGGCCAATTTCGCGGCGATGAATGCCGTGTACGCGACGAAATTTTCGGCGCCGCATCCGGCCCGTTCCACGATCGCCGTTGCGGGACTGCCGCTCGGCGCTCAGGTAGAGATAGAACTGATCGCCCGCAAGGGGTAAAGATACAAACGGCGCAATAAAAATCCCGCTGCCTCGATTTTTCGGGGCGCGGGATTTTTGGGGTTAGAGGATCAATGGGCATCGATGAACTGCTGTACTTCGATGTGCCAGGCGTCAGGTTCCCAGGTCCCTATGCCGGTTTTCTCGCCAAACAATAGATCTACGAGGTAGCGGGGCTGTTTGCCTCCGATGTGCAGAGATTTGATACAAGAGACGCAGTACACCACTACATCTTCGCAAGGCATTTCGGCAGCTCGCTTTTTCATTTGCTCCTTTACCTGTTCCACAGGCAAAGTTCCATAAAAACTGTCCCCGCAGCAGGTTGCCTGCGTACGGGTATTTTCAGGTTCCACAACGACAATGTTCATTCGGGCCAGTAATTTTCGGACGGCAACGTGTACCCGTTCTTGGCTACGGGTTGGGCAGGCGTCATGCACGGTCATTTTCTTTCCCTGATAGTCCGGGAAGGGGAATGTCGGGCTTTTGGCCAAAGTTTCCCACAGTGACGTAGTGGAGATTCCTGCATAAAGTTCACGATACCGCCGATCGCAGCCCGCGCAAATGTTGATGATCCGGGCGCCAGGTTCGAGGCAGGGTTCGTGTCGGCAACAAATCAGGTGTTCAGGAATGTCACCTGAATCGACATTCAAAAACTCCCATACTTTTCTGGCAAGCTCCGGCTTATAAATCATCAAGGCGCAGCCTGGGGCGAAAACTTGTTTCATGCGGGTTCCCTCCACAAATCAATCTACGCAATCTATTCTACAGGAAAAAGCAGAACAAGTCTTCCAGAATTGTAGCGTGCAATTGTGGTTGCGTAGCGAAGGCGGAGTCCCTTGCATTCCATTTCTCACGGTGTATAATTTCCTTATTAACTACAGGAAGTCAGAGAGGCGAAATATGTTTTCATTGGAAAATGCAATGCAGGAGATGCAGACCATTGCCCGTAAAGTCGGCGCGATGCAACTGGACAATCACGGTCGGCAAGACCTTGAAATGGATCGCAAAACGACCAGCATCGACCTGGTGACAGAGATTGATCGACGTTCGGACGATATGATCGTCGGTTATTTGCGGCAGGAATATCCCGACCATGCGATTTTGGCCGAAGAGTCCGGCGCCTCCGGGCAGGAGTCGGAATACCGCTGGGTGATCGATCCGGTGGATGGAACCACAAATTATGCACAGGGGTTGCCAATTTTTGCCGTGTCCATCGCGTTGGAACATCGCGGCGAAAAAGTCCTGGGGATTGTTTATGAACCGGTGACCGACGAGATGTTCAGTGCTATAAAAGGGCAGGGCTCGTACCGCAATGGCAAACGGCTCCAGGTGGGGAGCAAGAGCGAGCTGATCGAATGCGTGTTGGCGACGGGATTTCCTTACGACATTGCCACTCATCCGGTCAACAACATCAATTATTTCACCAGCTTGGCGATGAAGACACGGGCAATCAGACGGATGGGATCAGCGGCTTACGATTTAGCCTGCGTTGCTTCTGGCGGGTTTGACGGATTCTGGGAAATGAGCCTTTCACCGTGGGATGTGGCGGCCAGTATTCTGATTGTCATCGAAGCTGGCGGAGTCGTGCTGCCATTCCGCGATGACCGTAAAATTTCGATTGTGGCGGGCAATCCGGTAATCAGCCAGAAAATACTTGCCGCCTTGCGTGAAGTGGACCGGCTTGCATAGCGTCGGCTGAAATGATATTATGAAACCATAATAAAAGAAGTGAAGCTAGGGGAGCCGGTGGGCCGGCTGAGAGTCAGACCGATGTCTGTTACCCTTGACCTGATCTGGATAATACCAGCGTAGGAACAGCGACAACTTTTAAGACGTTTGAAGGCGCATTCCTACCGGGATGCGCTTCTTGCATTGTTGGCCGAGCGAAACGGAGGAATGATGATGGAGACAAGAAAACTGACGTTTACCGCACTGTTTATTGCTGTGGGGGTTTTATCCGCTCATCTGGTCTATATTCCAGTCGGCGTTGCCAAGTGCTTTCCGGTGCAGCATGCGATTAATGTACTGCTGGCAGTGCTGCTGGGGACCCGCTACTCAGTCGGGGCGGCGTTCGGCGTGTCCGTATTGCGCAACATCCTCGGCACTGGTTCGCTGCTGGCATTTCCCGGCAGTATGATCGGCGCGGCGCTGGCCGGCATCCTATACGCACGGACGCGGAGCATCTGGGGCGCAGTGGCGGGCGAAATCATCGGTACCGGTATTATCGGCGGGTTGGTCGCCTATCCGGTGGCGAAATTCTTTCTCGGTTCCGGCGTCGGTGCGATGTTTTTCGTGATACCCTTCATGGTTAGTACAATCGGTGGTAGCATGATCGCCTGGGTTCTTTACCATACGCCGGTGACGGCATTTTTACAGGAACGGTTGGGCCAGCGGGGACGCTAGTCTGTGTCCGAAATAATCAGAAGAAATTGTGGGGGCCATAACGTGGAATTCAATGAACAAATCGGTGAAAAAATCAAGGCATTGGCGATCGAGCTGACCCAGATCCGCAGTGTGGTCGGCACGGCAGGCGAAATTTCCGTAGCCCAAAAAGTCTATGAATATCTGGCCCAGCTGGACTATTTCCGTCAGCGCCCCGACCAGCTCCGGCTGGTCCCCGTGCGGGACGATGAACTGGGCCGTTTGAACGTGTTTGCGCTGATTGAAGGCAAACCTTCGCCAGCGCAGGATACGCTGCTGTGCATCGGTCATATCGATACGGTCGGCGTTGCCGATTATGGCGGTCTGCAGGACCTGGCGACCGATCCGGCCGCCTTAAAGCAAAATCTGGCGACTGCCACCAAATTCAGCGAACCGGCGTTGTCGGAGATACTGTCGGAAGATTGGCTGTTGGGCCGTGGTATTCTGGATATGAAGACCGGCGTGGCGGCGCTGATGGTGATGGTCGAGTATTATGCCGCGCAACCGGAAACATTGACCGGAAACCTGGTGTTTTATGCGGTGCCGGATGAAGAGGGAAATTCTGCCGGCATGCTGTCTGCGGTCGAAGACCTCGCTGCGTTGCAGGCAGAGCGAGGCTGGCAATATATCGCCGCTATCGATACCGATTTTATGACTTTCCGCTATCCCGGCGATGAGAACCGCTATGTCTATGTCGGTACTACCGGCAAACTGTTGCCCTGTTTTTTTATCTACGGTGAAGAAACCCACGTCGGCGAGCCTTTCAATGGTCTGGACGCCAATCTGCTCGCTTCGGAAGTGTTGCAGCGAATTGATCTAAACCCGGAAATCTGCGATATTGCCGACGGTGAAGTTTCCCTGCCGCCGATCAGCCTGCACCAGCGCGACAACAAGACCGAGTATTCGGTGCAGACCGCCAATACGGTCAATCTGTACTTCAACTACCCAACCCACTGCAGCGAACCGGCCGAGGTGCTGGCGAAATGCCGCGTCAAGGCGGCGGAAGCTTTTGCAGCAGTGATCGTGAGGCTCAATATTGATTATGAACGCTACTGTGCTCTGAGTCGCATTCCGTTTCAACGATTGCCCTGGCATTCAAATGTGATGTCTTACGATGAACTGTACCAAATGGTGAAGCGGGAACGAGGCGAGGAAATCGACCGGATTCTGGCCGAGCTGATTGAAAGCCTGCGCGAGCGCGGGGCTGACGACCGGGAAGTGTCGATGGCGATCGTCAACGAAGTCCACAAGCATTGCTCGGACAAAGATTCGAAGATTGTCGTTTATTTTGCGCCGCCTTACTACCCACACAATTTTGTTCGCGACGGCGATCCGCGCAGCGACCGGCTGTTAGCCGCCGTGGGCCAGGCTGTGACGGAAGCGCGGCAGAAATTTGATTACCCGATCGTGACCCGCAAATTTTATCCATACATTTCCGATCTCAGTTACTGCGGGATTGCCGCTGCCGAGCATATGGACAAACTGACCGAGAACATGCCGGCATGGCAGCTGACGTACCGGTTGCCGGTGCAGGCGATTCAGTCGATCAGCATGCCGGTGGTCAATATCGGACCGTACGGCAAAGATGCGCATAAACTTTCGGAGCGGATCGACATCCGTTATTCCTATGATGCAATGCCGCTGATTTTGTGGCGGACGGTCGAACGTCTGCTGGCAGCGAGCTAACAGGAGGGTCTTTCCATGAAATTCACGATGCCTGAATACACAGCCCCCGATTTTAAAGCGCTTGGCCTGCAAAATAGCCCGGATGCGCAGTGCATTCCTGTCTTGAAGTCGGGAGTCGCGCCGGCCAATTTCCACGCTACGACGATTTTTCCCGAATACTTTCGAATTGGCGGCCATTGGCTGCTGCTGGAGCAGAGCCGGATGGACGGCGTCGTTGTGCTGGGCGAAGATAAGCGGCTCGAGGTAAAGGAGTTCCGCCGTCTGGCGGTGGGCGACTGCGTAGTTGTCGGTCGGACGGAAGACGGCAGCGAAGGGATTTATGTGCATGCGACCGGGTTTTGCCGCAATGATTGCGAGGGCGACACCTTTGCCTTTCGCACCGGCCGGTCACGCGAAACCGCTTATTCCCGCGATTATGACCGACTGTACGAACTGCTGCGTTATGAAAAAGAGCATGGTTATATCGTCTGGGTGCTGGGGCCGGCAGTGGTATTTGACTCTGACTCCAAGCAGGCGATGATTTCGCTGATCGAAAACGGCTATGTCGATGCGATTTTGGCGGGCAACGCCTTGGCGACGCATGACTTGGAAGGCGCGATCTTCCAGACGGCGCTCGGGCAGGATATCTACACCCAGGAAAGTTGTTGCAACGGACACTATCACCATCTGGACGTGTTGAATCAGGCCCGCGAGTATGCGACGCTGGCGGAATTTGTCGCGGTGAAAAAAATCGGCGATAGTGTGGTGGCTGCCTGTGTACGGACCGGTACGCCGATCGTTCTGGCCGGCTCGATCCGCGACGATGGACCATTGCCGGAGGTAGTGGCCGACGCCTATGCGGCGCAGAATGCGATGCGTCGGCACGCCAAGCAAGCTACGACAATGATTTGCCTGGCGACGCAACTGCATTCGATTGCGTCAGGCAATATGACACCAGCTTACCAGGCGATCGACGGGCAGGTGCGGCCGGTTTTCCTCTATAGCGTCGATGTATCGGAGTTTGCCGTGAATAAATTGAAAGATCGCGGTTCGCTAGAAGTGACTTCGATCGTGACCAACATTCAGGATTTTCTGGTTCATATCCAGCGGGAATTGGTGTGAACGAGCGATGGGCAGCGGGGGCGAAAAAACAGGCCGGGTGCAGCTGCAACGGCTGCTAAACGGTGAAACGGTTGACAGGACGTTGCGGGGCGAAATCTGGCCGTTACCAGATGGCGGGACTGCCGATGAAATCGTAGCTGCCGCCCAAACGATGCAGGCGGATTATTGTTTTTTTGACCGAGTGCCAGGCGCGGTCGGCAAAGCGCGTGCGCTGGGCCTTGCAGCCGGCGCAGTGGTGAACGGTCCCTGGCAACGCTGGATGGTGGAGGTTGGTTGGCAGGAGGCGATGCTGCAACTGGCGAAGGAAAGCGACCTGTTACGGCAGGGGTTGGCGGTGGCGGCGCATCAGGCCGAACAGGAAATCGATGCCTGGCTGGAAGCAGGCGTGGATTTGATTTTGTTGGCGGATGACATTGCTTATGCAGCTGGTCCATATATGTCGCCGCCGCAGCTAGAACGATTTTTGCTGCCCTTGTATCAGGCGATGGTGGCACGCGGCGGGCTAACTGGAGCCAGTGTCGGCTTTCACAGCGATGGTTGTGTTGATCTGTTGCTGCCGGGGTTGCGGCAGGCAAATTTCCGGTTTTATTCACTGGAACCGGAAGGTGCTGATCCGATTCGGGCCTGGAATATTCTTGGCGAGCGGATTCCTCTGTTCTCCGGCTTACCGGCAAATTGGCTGACTCTGGGCGGCTTTTTTCCCAACCGGGAAGGAGAGATCCTGCATGAGTGGTTATCCAGCGGACCCTTGGTCGTGAGTTCGGCCTGCGGTCTTTTTCATGCGGAAGCAGCGGCTTCGTTGCGGGATATTTATCAATGGCTCGACCGGAACAATAAATAAGCTAAAAATTTATTAATTCCTGTTGATTTTTCAGCAGGAATTTTGATTTGAATCGCCAATTATATCAGTAATGGATAAAAATTATCCGTAACTGAACGGAGGGGTTTTGATGAAAAAAATTGCTGTAGGCGATATGGCGCCGGATTTTATGTTGCTGGACAATCGGAAACAAGAGGTCCGATTGTCGGACTTGCGTGGCAAGAAGGTGCTGTTGTCCTGGCATCCGCTGGCCTGGACCGGCGTATGCGCCAGCCAGATGAAAGCGTTGGAAGACAATCTGGCGGAGTTTGAAAAATACAATACGGTGCCGCTGGGGTTGAGCATCGACTCGGTGCCGAGTAAGAACGCCTGGGCCAAAGAACTGGGTGTAGCCAACGTCAAACTGCCGGCTGATTTCTGGCCGCATGGCAAAGTGGCGCAGGACTATGGTCTGTTCCGCGAAGTTGAAGGCTTTTCCGAGCGGGCCAACGTCTTGATTGATGAAACAGGCAAAGTGGTCTGGGTCAAAGTTTATGACATTCCGCAACTGCCGGATATTGAAGAAGTGTTGTCCGTAGTGCGTGGCGGCAAGTAAACGGCAGAGGCGAACTGCATATTTGTTTGAGCTGTTTTTTGAGGGGGTGCTTTTAGTAACCCCTCAAATTTTGCATCTATGACGGTAATCAGTTTTCAAGGACTTTAGCCTTCGTTGTTGAATGTTTATTTTAAACCGAAAAAGTACCAAGACAAAAATTGATTAAGAGGAAGTAGCGATGATGCAAAGAAAACGTATGGGGTTGATCGTTGTTTTATGCTTGTTCTTTCTGTGCAGCTTTATAAATATAAACTTTATAGGTGTTTCTCCAATTTCTGCTGCTGCGGGGGTGGCCGAAACCTCGGCAGATGGCGCCGACTACAATAAAATGACTGCGCTGACAATGACGGAAAAAACGGTTCACACGGCCAAAGTGCAGGTCGCAACGCCTATATTCACCCCGGCAGGCGGCACATATGCGTCGCATCTGAATGTAGTAATCAGCTGCAAGACTGCCGGTGCGATTATCCGCTATACGACCTACGGCGGTGAACCGACTGCCGCATCGCCGAAATACACCGGTCCAATTCCGGTAATCATCACAACTACATTGAAAGCGAAAGCTTTCAAGTGGGATATGGCAGACAGCAATACAGCTGCAGCAACCTATGCCATCGGCGGCAATCCTTCGACTGTCGCAACACCTGCGTTCAACCCGGCGGGCGGAACATACGCGTCGCCGCAGAATGTGTCGCTAAGTTGCGGTACTGTCGGCGCGACAATACGGTATACAACAAACGGCAGCGAGCCGACAGCCGCCTCGATGCAATATTATGCCCCAATTCCCATAAACGCAACCGCCGCATTGAAAGCGAAGGCCTTCAAATCAGGCATGACAGACAGCAATACAGCCGCCGCAACCTATACCATCGGCAATCCTGCGGCCGTCGCAACGCCTACATTCAGCCCGGCAGGCGGCACATACGCGTTTCATCCGAATGTGGTTATAAGCTGCAACACGGTTGGAGCAGTAATCCGCTATACGACCTACGGAGGTGAACCAACTTCCGCGTCGCCGCAATACATCGGCCCAATCCCGGTAATTATCACTACCACACTGAAAGCAAAAGCTTTTAAGGCAGGGATGACAGAAAGCAACACCGCAGCTGCAACCTATACAATTGAGTAATCATGGGGAAGTCCGGTTGATTCAAAGCAGGTCATGCTACGGAACAATATTTCACAGTCAGCATACAGCTGGC
>JBGSKE010000497.1:0-6989 GCA_041741355.1 Negativicutes bacterium
GTGAATATCTAGTACGTCTTTCCCTTTCAAGCTCATAATAATCCTCTTTTCCTCTTCGTCGACTTAAGCCAACGGTTATTGCCATTCTTCCAGCACTGCGTCTACGATAGCGACAACTTCATCAACCTGACTCTTGGTTACGTTTAGCGGCGGCACGAACCGCAGCACATTGCCGGCCGTGCAGTTGATGATCGCGCCCTGCTCCATGCAAAGGTCTACGACTTCCCGTCCCGGTCTGGTCAACTCGGCGCCGACCATCAGACCTTTGCCTCGGACTTCTTGGATCAACGCCGGATACTTCTGTTGTAGGCTTTTTATTTTGCCGATCAGGTAGTCACCTATCGCCGCTGCGTTTTCCATCAAGCCTTCCTGTTCAATCGTCTCCAACACGGCCAGCGCCGCGGCGCAGGCCAGCGGATTGCCGCCGAAAGTGGAGCCATGGTCGCCGGGCGCAAAGGCCGCCGCCGCCTTCTCCGTAGCCAGAAAAGCGCCAATCGGCACGCCGCCGGCCAGCCCTTTGGCCAATGTGATGATATCCGGCTTGACGCCATACCCCTGACAGGCCAGGAAACTACCGGTTCGTCCCATACCGCTCTGGATTTCGTCAAGAATCAGCAAGGCGCCATATTGATCGCATAAATCGCGGGCGTATGCCAGATAGCCGTCAAGCGGAACATGAATGCCGCCTTCGCCTTGCACCGGCTCAATCATTACCGCGCAAGTCTTTGCCGATACTACCGCTTTTAACGCCGCCTTGTCATTGAACGAGACGTAACGGAAGCCACCGGGTAGCGGCTCATAGCCTTCCCGATACTTGGGCTGTCCGGTCGCCGTCAAAGTCGCCAATGTCCGTCCATGGAATGAATGTTCGGCGGTAACAATCTCGAATTTGTCCGGACTCTGCATTTTGCCGTATTTGCGGGCCAGCTTCATTGCGCCTTCATTTGCTTCAGCACCACTGTTGGCTATGAACACTTTGTCCATGCCGGAAAGTTCGGCCAGTTTTTTGATCAATTGGACCTGCGGCTCCGTGTAATAAAGGTTGGAGCAATGAATCAGCCGGCCTGCTTGCTCGCAGACGGCCTTCAGCAAAGCAGGATGACCATGCCCCAGCACATTGACCGCAATCCCTGCCAGAAAATCGATATATTTCTTGCCATCTGTATCAAAAACATACGGACCCTCGCCGTGTGACAGAACCAGTTGATATCGGCTGAACACAGGCATAAAATATTTCTTGTCCAGTTCAACCACTTGTTGTTTTTCCACGGCTTACACTTCCTTTCCTTTGACCACGGCGGTTCCCGCCTTATTACCAGGCATCAGCGATTCGACGATGCAGTGCGGCCGGCGGCCATCAACCACCCGGGTCAGTTTCGCACCTTTAGCAAGCGATGCCATGCAGGCCTGCACTTTGGGAATCATACCGCCTTCCACAATGCCGGTCTTGATCATCTCAACCGCTTTATCGCACGACAACTCGCAAATCAAACTGCTCTTATCATGATAATCGTAAAATACGCCTTCCACATCGGTAAGCAGTAAAAACACATCGGCTTGCAACTCGGCAGCGACAGCCGCCGCTGCAGTATCCGCATTGATATTGTAAGTCTGCCCGGCGCTATCGGCGCCGATTGGCGCGATAACCGGAACATAACCCGCATCCATCAACGTGTTCAGCAAATCCGCCTTGACCGCCGCCACCTCACCAACAAAGCCAATATCGACCTGTTTGGCTATTCCGTCTTCATAAACAGTTGCCATGTGTTTGTTCACGCTAAACATCGCGGCATCTTTACCATTCAGTCCAACCGCCTGCACACCGGCGCGATTGATAAAATTGACCAGCTCCGGATTGGTTTTGCCCACCAAAGCCATTTCGGCCAGCGTGGCCGTTTCGGCATCAGTCACCCGCAGACCGGCAACAAACTCGCTTTTTTTGTTCATTGCCTTCAACAGGCCGGTAATTTCCGGTCCGCCCCCGTGCACGATCGCCACTTTAACGCCCGCCTGCCACAATGCGGCAATATCCTGGGCGACCGCCTGTTTCAGAGACGCATCCAACATGGCATTGCCGCCATATTTAACGACGACCGTTTTCCCCTGCCAGTTTTTTAGTTCCGCCGCCGCTATCATGTCGTATACTCCCCGTTGATTTTTATATACTCATACGACATATCGCAGGTATATACGGTAGTGGCTACATTACCGACACCCAGATTGATTGCAACTTTGATTTCCCGCTCCGCCATCGCCCGACGCAACTCTTTTTCATCAAATTTTGCCCCCAGCCCGGCTTCGACAATTTGCACGCCGCCTATGGACAAGGTGGTTTTCTCCGGCGACAGTTCCGCCCCGGAATAACCGGCTGCGCAGAGAATCCGGCCCCAGTTCGGATCCTGACCAAAAAATGCCGTTTTCACCAGCGGCGAATTTGCAATGGCCATGCCGGCTTTACGGGCATCCGCCATGTTCAGCGCCCCCTGCACTTCAATCTCAATAAACTTTGTCGCTCCCTCGCCATCCCGGGCTACCTTTTTGGCTAGGTTCAGCGCCGCTGCTTTCAGCGTAGTTGCAAACGCTTCGTATTCAGGTCCTTCCAAGTTCTTGATCTGCGGATTTCCTGCCATGCCGTTCGCCAACACAACCAACATATCGTTCGTGCTCATATCGCCGTCAACAGTAATCCGGTTGAAGGAAACCTCAACAGCCTCGGCCAGCGCTTTCTGCAACACATCCGGCGTTACCGCCGCATCGGTCGTAATCAGGCCCAAAACCGTCGCCATGTTGGGACAGATCATGCCGGCCCCCTTGGACATTCCGCCAAACCGAACCGACACACCGCCAATTTCTTCGACAAAACCGCACGTTTTCACAAACGTATCGGTAGTCATGATTGCCTGTGAAGCTTTTTCGCCGCCAAATTCCGACAGCTCGGCCACCGCCTGGCGCACTCCGGCCGACAGTTTTTCCATCGGCAACGGCACACCGATCACGCCGGTCGAAGCGACAATGACTGCATCCGGACTGATATCCAGCAAAGACGCGACTTGTTTCGCCGTGTTCTGTGCATCGATCAACCCTTGCTCGCCGGTGCAGGCATTAGCGCAGCCGGCGTTCAGAATCACTGCTCGGCCAGACACTTTGCTCAGCGCGGCTCTGGATACCAACACTGGCGCCGCCGGGAACTTGTTGGTCGTGAATCTGCCGGCCCATGTCGCATCGACTGTACTAAACACCAACGCCACATCTTCCTTGCCGTTCTTTTTGATGCCAGCTTTTACCCCGGCTGCTTTAAATCCTTTGGGAAAGGTGATTCCGCCTGCTACTTCTTTCAAACCTTCCTGCCTCCTTATGAATGAATACAACGCGGCTTGCATCAGGCCCGTATTCTCATAGACGCCGCAACGCCTTGATACCGAGCCGCTTGCCACATCAAACGATCAGCATCCTTGATGGAAATTAACTTATCATGATAGAATTGGGACAAATGCGGCTGTCACCGCTATCATTTCTTATTATTATACATTATGATCGCATTTTATTTCAACTCTTCTTTGCAATTTACCCAACGTTGCCCACGTACACGTTTTTCAGGTATTGCTCGGCCAGTCCCCGTGCCCGCAGCAACCGCTCCACCGGCGTAGCCGGCAGTTCAAACTGGTAGCGGGGAAAATAGCGGGACAAATGCAACGGGATTGCCGGATTGATAGAGGCCAGCCAACGGGCCAGCTCAATGATTTCCTCGTCTCCATCGTTCAAGCCCGGAATCAGCAGCGTCGTCACTTCAACATGGCAACTCGCCGCAGCAGTAACAATCGTGCGTTTGACCGCCGCCAATTCACCTCCGCAGATATCTTGATAAAATGGCTCGCGAAACGATTTTAGATCGATATTCATCGCATCCATCAGCGGAAGCAATTCGGCAAACGGTTCTGGATTGATAAAGCCGTTTGTCACCAAAACATTTTTCAAGCCGCGTTTTCGCACAGCAGCCGCAGCATCGCAGACATATTCAAACCAGACAACCGGTTCGGAGTATGTGAAGGCGACGCCGATGTTCAACGGCCCCTGTTCTTCCGCCAGTTCGGCCAATTTTTCCGGACTGGTGGCAACAAACGCCGGATTGCCGTGGGCAATCTGCCAATTTTGACAAAACTGGCAGTGAAGATTGCAACCCCAGGTTCCCACTGATAGGATCATCTGCCCGGGAAAAAAATGATACAGCGGCTTCTTTTCAATCGGGTCAAGCGCGATTGAAGTCACCTCGCCGTAATTGTGACTGAACAGCGCGCCGCCTTCGTTCAAACGGACCCGGCAGCGCCCGGTGCGGCCAGGCTGAATCACGCAAAAATGCGGGCAGAGATTGCAGCGAACTGCGTTCCCGCTCGGTTGCCAATATTTCGCGTTATGCATCTCACACCTCTAATAATACCGGACAACTTCAAACCGGTACAATTCCAGTTGCTCGCTATGAACAATCCCCGCCTTCTGACAGGCTATATTCACCTGGTCTTCCACAGTATCGACCCCCTCCAGGTCCGGCAACAATACCCCGGAGCGGCTGCCCTGCCGGACAATCACGCCATAACGGCGGGGATCAAGCTCTGCCGGCGACGCAATCCGCGCCGGAGTGGTCAGAATATCGACCGATATTTTTAGTTCAGCCAATTCATCCGGTTGCACGCGGGGGAAACGCGGGTCAGCGGTTGCCGCACTGACGGCATTGCTAATAATTTCGCTTGCCGCGTCGACTTGGGTTGGCAAAATCGAACCGATACAGCCGCGTAGCTGGCCCTGTTTTTTCAGCGACACAAAAACCCCGGCCGGCTTCTGCAGTTCTGGCGGCAACGGTTCGCTAAACGCAGGCAGAATCTTGCCATGAGCCATCAGATAATGCAAACTGGCTTTGGCGATACGAACCGGTATGCTTTCTTGTTTCACAACGGCCCCCTCCTTCGGGCGCGGCTTTTTGACCGCAAAAGTAGCCACCGCATAGCCGACTCCGAACGGACCTTCATAAGAGAGCACCTCGGACGCTACTTCCAATCCGTCCAGCGCACCCATCAAGAAAAATATTTGTCGCAGACCGCATTCGCCGGCGGCTTCCACCAATTCTTCGCTAAGATCAAACATGGAGCGAACATCCATCGACTGCAGTAACTCGACAATCCTGACATCGAATTGTTGTCCTGCGGGATCAAAGCCGGCAGGTGCACCGGGCTTCAGTCGGTGCGACAAATCGCCGGAAGCGATGATCGCCACCTTCTGGCGAGTGGCTTCTACCGCAGCCTGTACGGCTTTGCCGCAGGCGTACATCTCCGGATAAGTCAGAAATCCCGTCGACATATGAACCACTTGGCCGCGAAATCCTGCCCGGTAAAGATACCGCAATGGAATAACCGCGCCATGGTCGAGTTGCAACGAAAAGCGATGCTGTTGGGCCAGTTCGTTGTCGAGAGGCAACAAGCTGACGCCCAGACGATTCGACTGCTTGATAATGTTTGAGACCAACAGACTGTTAGTCTCAAATGAAACGGCTACTTCTGCGGCCCCAAAAGCTGCCAGGTTCCCTTTGAGAACCGGCGACACATTGACGCCGACTGCATCGCGAAAAGCAGGCCCGTGCGGCGTCATGACCACGATGGTCGTCGGATTTTTTTCCTGCAAAAACTGCGCCGCCGCTTCGGCGGACGCGATGGTCTTATGGACATGAAGGCACTCTGCCCCGCCCACCTCCGTCATCATGATCGGCGGGTGCGGAAACAAGGCGCAACCAACCAAATGAGTCACAACCTTCACCTCTCCCCATTTGTCGTTTGTTCAGCTTTCCACAACTTTTACTCTAATTCCTGCTATTCTGGGCAGTGAACTAAAAAAATCGGAGGAATACATGCGATTTATTAAATGGTTATTAATTATCTGCCTCTGCGGCGGCATTTATTACGGCTGGAGCCAGTCAGGCGGACAAAACCCGCTGGTTCCGGCACTGGAACGGGTCCAGACGGCATTTTCGTTCCGCGCCCATGTCGAAAGCAAACTGAATCGCAAAAACTACATCCCCTTGACTCAAGTCCCGCCAGTATTTCAACAAGCGATCATCTCCGTGGAGGACAACCGGTTTCACCAGCACAGCGGCATTGACATCGAGGCAGTGATGCGCGCTATGCTCGTCAATCTGCAGTCAGGCGAGTTGGTGGAAGGCGGCAGCACGATCACACAACAATTGGTTAAAAACTTATTTCTCTCGCAAGATCGGACCTGGAGCCGCAAAGCCTTTGAGATCCCGCTAACTTTCCTGATGGAAAACCAGTTCAGCAAAAAGGAAATCCTTGAAATGTACCTAAACAGCATTTATTTTGGTTCGGGCGCTTACGGGATCGGCGCCGCCAGTCAGATCTATTTTGCAAAATCTCCGCCCGCTCTCACACTAGCCGAATCCGCTTTGATCGCTGGCATGCCAGCCGCGCCTTCGCTCTATTCGCCGTTAGTTGACCTTACCATGGCCATGCAACGGCAGCGAGTCGTCCTGGCAGCAATGGTGAAGCACGGCTATATCAGCCAGCAACAAGCCGATCAGGCTCGCGCTGCCGCCCTACAACTAAACCGCTAACTCTCGTTACAGCTCATCGGTCAAATAACAAAAACTGGCACGCCCTTGCCGAGGGTGTTGCCAGTTTTTATTCGACAGAGTATTCTGCTCGCTATTTTTTCGGTTTCTTACCGCTGGGCTTATCCGGCGTGGTATTCTGATTGCTTACTTCCGGCGCAAAATAATTTTTGGTCTGCTTCCATTCGTTAGTCAGATTATCCTTCAAAACCGACAGATAGGTTCTTTCGATCGTAAACTCGCGGATGTAGGTGTTTTCGTCTATATATTTGGCATCCTTGATCAAGCGGCCTTCATCCTGCACATTAAAGGCAAACAACATAAAGTATCCTTTCCGTTCCGCAGTCAGTTCCTTTTTGATCGCCGCACCCAGCGTGAC